>QHBZ01000160.1 GCA_003244055.1 Pseudonocardiales bacterium
GGCGCCGTGCGCAACCTGACCCGCACCCTGTCCCTGGAGCTCGCACCACTGCAGATCAACGTCAACAACCTGGCTCCCGGCATGGTCCTGACCCCGTTCAACCAGGCGGCCATCGACGATCCGGAGCTGCTCGAGCAGCAGGTGCAGAGCATCCCCTGGAAGCGCGCGGCCCAGCCGGCGGAGATCGCCCGGCTCGCGGTGTTCCTCGCCTCCAGCGACGCCGACTACGTCACCGGCGCGACCTACGTCATGGACGGCGGGCTCATGCGCAACCTCGGTCAGGGAGCGTAACCGCAGCCGTGACCCTGGGCCACCTCCGTGACGGCGGTATCGAGTCCGTCACCTGCGAGGTCTTCGACATCCCCACCGATGCGCCGGAAGCCGACGGCACCCTCGCCTGGTCAGCCACCACCGCGAGCCTGGATCTGCAGGCAAATCCACGTCGACAAACCCGAGGACGTCGGGCCGGCCTGGGAGCTTGCCTTCGCCGCGGACCGACCGACCCTGCTCGACGTCCGCACCGATCCCAACGTGCCGCCGATCCCGCCGCACGCCACCTTCGAGCAGATCAAGGGGGCCGCAGAGGCGATGCTCAAGGGCGACGAGAACGCGCTAAGCGTCATCCGCACCGGTGTGAAGCAGAAGCTGCAGGAGTTCCTGCCCACCGTTCCATGAAACGCGTGAAAACGGTTCATGGAGCCGCCACCTCGCGGAGGCGACGTTGACTCATGATCTGAGCCTTCCCGTGGCGGTACCCGATGCCGCCGATGGCGGTCTTACGTGGGTTTCCAGCGGGCTGGTTTTCCGTCCTGCCGCAACTCGGCTCGGACGCCTGCGCCGCGAGCGCGGCCAGGTTCAGGGCGGCGTTGAGGTCCCGGTCGATCCGGGTGCCGCACGAGTCACACACGAACTGCCGCTCGGCGAGGGTGAGCTTGGCTCTCACCGCACCACACGCCGAACACGTCTTGGAACTGGGATACCACCGGTCGGCGACCACCAGACGCCCGCCTGCGTCGCGGGTCTTGTAATCCAGTTGGCGGCGGAACTCGGCCATCCCGAGCCCGGAGATCGCGCGGGCGAGGTGGTGATTGGCGACCATCCCGGCCACGTTGAGGTCCTCGATGACCACTACGTCGTGGGATGCCACCAGGCGGGTGGTGAGTTTGTGCAGTCCGTCGCGGCGGGCGTTGGCCACCTTGGTGTTCAGTGCGGTGACTCGCGCCTTGGCCTTGCGCCACCGGTTCGACGGGATCGCCCCGGTGCGCCGGTCGGGGCCACGGCGCCGCGAACACCTGCGTTGGGCGACCCGCAGCGCGGTCAGCCCGCCATCGAGGTGGCGTGGGTTGGGCACCACCTCCCCGGTGGACAGCACCGCGAGGGACTTGATACCGAGGTCGACACCGACCGCGTCACCACCGGAGCGCGAAGCGGGTTTGGGGTCAGGCAACTCTACCGAGAACGCCACGTGCCAGCGTCCGCGCTGCCAGGACAGGGTCGCGGACCGGATGCGAGCGGTCCCGGCCTCGACCCCGCGAGCCAGCTTACGGGTCGACTCGTGCGTGCGTATCGCGCCGATACGGGGCAGCCGCACGTGGCGCCGGTCCGGACCGAGACCGAAGGTGCCGGTGGTGAACCGGCAGCTCAGGCGGCTACGGCGAGACTTGAACCGGGGGAATGCGATCTTGCGACCTGCCCGCTGGCCTGTCTTGGAGGACGACCAGTTGCTCAGCGCGGCCGCGAGATTGGCCAGTCCGCTGGAGTAGGCCTCCTTCGAGTTCTGCGCCCACCACGGCGCCCGCTCGTTTTTCGTCTCGCTCCAGATCTTGCGCAGGCCAAACGCCGACCAGGACACCGCCGGGATGAGCTGATCGTCGGTGATGCCATAGCTGCGCTCGGCGGCCCGCTGATCCAGGTTCGCCCGCACCAGCGCGAGCCCGAAGTTGTAGGCATAGCGCTGCGCCCCACAATGCGACCGGAACATCTCGGCCTGGGCGTCGGTTGGGTCAAGTGCGAACAGATAGGCGCGGATCACGACCTACCCTCGGCGTCAGCCCCCACCTTTGAATCGAACATATGTTCGATAATATCAGGCCGGGGTCGCTGCCGTCTCACCGGGTTTGCTGGTCACCGTTGCGCCCGAGCACGTCGCCCAGGCAGACGCCGGAGCTGCCAACGGCCGGGCGGGCGAGTGCTCACCGGCAACTTCACCTGTTCAAGATCACACGAAACAGTCTGTTATTACACCTTCCCGCGAACGGTCGATACCCACGTCGGCGGCAACGGCCAGGTGTTCCTGCGGGGCGCCGCCGCCCTGGGCATCCCAGCCCGGGTCGGCCCGGTCGCCATCACCAACGGCCGGTTCGGCAACCGCGCCCACTGCATCTACCGTGGCTTCTGCCTGCAGGGCTGCAAGGTCAACGCGAAGGCCTCGCCGCTGATCACCCACGTACCGGACGCGCTGGCCCACGGCGCCGAAGTGCGGGCAGACTGCATGGTGAACCGGGTCCTGCTCGACGAACACACCGGCCGGGCCACCGGGGTGACCTACCTTCGTGACGGGGTCGAGCACCGGCAGCGGGCCCGCGCCGTCGCGGTCGCCGGGTACTCGATCGAGACCCCGCGGCTGCTGTTGCTCTCAGCCTGCCCGTCGTTCCCCGACGGCATCGGCAACGACCACGGCCTGCTCGGGCGCTACCTCATGGTGCAGGGCGCGCTGCAGACCGCCGGCCGGTTCGCGGCGGAGATCCGGATGGTCAAGGCGCCGCCGCCCGAGGTGTCCACCGAGGAGTTCTACGAGACCGACCCGAGCAACGACTACGCCCGCGGCTACGCCATCCAGAACGTCTCACCGCTGCCGATCGCCTATGCCGAGCACGTCATGGCCCAAGGTCACTGGGGCCCGGTGCTGCGCGAGTACATGCGCGACTACGTGCACTGGGCCAGCCTCGGTGCCCTCTGCGAGTTCCTCCCGCAGGCGGATAACCGGTGACTCTCGCAGCGGAGACCGACCGGCACGGGTTGCCCGTCGCCCAGATGTCCCACTCCCGGTGCGACAACGACACCCTGCTGATGGCCGCCGCGCAAGCCACCATGGAGGACATCCTGCGCGCGGCCGGCGCCCAGGATGTCATCACGATCCAGCGCTCCGCGCACCTGGTGGGCGGAGCGCGGATGGGCGTGGACGAGCGCCACGGCGTGGTCGACGCGGACCTGCGGACCTTCGCGGTGCCCAATCTGTTCATCACCGACGGCAGCGGGTTGCCCGCTCAGGGGGCGGCCAACCCGGCGCTGACCATCATGGCCCTGGCCGCCCGATTCGCCGACAGCATGATCGCCGGCCAGTGCGACGGGCTCACCTATTGGCAAGCGAGTCCACCAAAGGAGGGCATCGTCGATGATCAGACCACCAGGGTCCACCCAGTCTGACGGCCCGGGCAGTGACGTCGGGGATCCCATCTACGGGTTTCCGGTCGGGTTGTGGCGGGGGCTGGAGCGCAATCCACCGCCGGGCCTGGGTCGGCTCCGGGCCTGGCGCAGTCCGTTGCGTGGGCCATGGTTGACGTCGGTGTTCGGTGCTGTCCTGCTGGTGGCGTTGCCCGTGGTCATCATCACCGGGTTGCTCGACTACATCGCTTATGGCCCGCAGTTCGGCCAGGCGATCCCGGCTGATGTCGGTGGGCTTCGGTTGCCGACGTTCGACTGGCCCACCCACCCGTCGTGGCTGTTCCGGTTGACCGAGGGACTCCATATCGGCCTCGGGTTGGTGATCATCCCGGTTGTGCTGGCCAAGCTGTGGTCGGTGGCGCCGAAGCTGTTCGCCTGGCCACCGGCCCGCTCGGTGGCCCAGGTGCTGGAACGGCTGTCGGTGCTGCTGCTGGTCGGTGGGATCCTGTTCGAGATCGCCACCGGCGTGCTGAACATCCAGTACGACTACCTGTTCGGTTTCAGCTTCTACACCGCGCACTACTACGGCGCGTGGGTGTTCATCGCCGGGTTCGTCATGCACGTGGCCGTCAAACTGCCCCGCATGATCACCAACTTGCGGTCCCGTTCGCTGCGCGCCGAGCTGCGCACCACCGTGGCCGGAACCCGGCCCGAGCCGCTCGATGCCGACGGCCTGGTCGCCACCGACCCGGCCCCAGCGACCCTGAGCCGGCGCGGTGTGCTGGCACTGGTCGGTGGGGGCTCGCTGCTGGTCGCGGTCCTGACCGTCGGGCAGACCTTCGACAGCGCGCGAGGCGCCGCGCTGCTGCTGCCCCGCGGCCGTTCCTACGGTGACGGGCCCAACGACTTCCAGGTCAACCGCTCCGCCACCGCGGCAGCGATCACCCCGGCCGACACTGGCGCCAGTTGGACGCTGTCACTGCACGGCGGGCCACGGCCGGTGACCCTGGATAGGGCGGCGCTGGCGGCCATGGCGCAACACACCGCGACCCTGCCCATCGCCTGCGTCGAGGGCTGGTCGAGCACCCAGACCTGGACCGGGGTGCGGCTGGCTGACCTCGCCGCGCTCGCCGGTGTGCCGGCACCCCGGTCGGCGATGGTGGGGTCACTGGAGAAGGCGGGCGCGTTCAACCACGCCACCCTGGCGGGCAACCAGATTCTCGATCCCGACTCGCTGCTCGCGCTGCGGGTCAACGGCGCCGACCTGTCGGTCGATCACGGCTACCCCGCCCGCGTCATCGTTCCCGCGCTGCCCGGTGTGCACAACACCAAATGGGTGCGCTCCCTCGACTTCCGGAGCAGCTGACATGCAGACCGTGCTGCAACGCATTCGGGGTTTCTACGGCGCGAACCCCCTGCACCTACTGGCCCTGCTGGGTTGTTTCGCCCTCGCCGGCTACGCCGCCCNNCCGACCCGTCGTGGCCCACCATCTTGTTGTGGTTCCTCGGCGCCGTCATCGCCCACGACCTCGTGCTGTTTCCCCTCTACGCGCTGGCCGACCGCTCCCTGTCCACCGGGCTGCGCAGCCTCCGGCCGGGTTCACCACCGGGCAGAACCCCACCACGTGTTGCGGCGCTGAACTACCTACGGGTGCCGATCCTGGGCACCGGCCTGCTGTTGCTG
>QHBZ01000161.1 GCA_003244055.1 Pseudonocardiales bacterium
CAGTGCTTGGGTGCCCAGTCCGGTGGCAGCGTCAAGCTCGCCGAGGGCGAGGTGGCTTCAGCGGCTCGCGCGAGATAGATCGCGCGCCGCCGGGAAGTTGCCGGTGTCGAAGGCCGTGTGCGCGGTGGTGAAGTGGTCGAGCGCTCTGCGGGGGTCACCGAGGTCAAGGGCACACGATCCCGCGAGCATGTGGATCTCGGTGCTGTTGATCCAGTAGCACCATTGCGGCTCGTGATCGCAGGTGGTGGTCAGTGACTCGAAGGCGGCGCCGAGGGCACGGTAGCAACGCTGATGGTCGTTGATCTTGGATAGGGCGCGGGCCTCGCGGGCGTGCAGGATCGGGAGACCGTTCGGATCTGGGGCAGATGATCTCCCCCAGATCCGAACGGTCTCCCGGATCGCCACGGTCTGGAGGTTGAGCGTCCTTGGATGGTGGCGCGGGCGGTGTGCATGAGGTCCACAGCGTCGTGGGGGTTGCCGACTGCGTAGATCTGGATGGCCTGGAACGCGAGGGCGTTCGCCCCGGTCAGTGCATCGCCAGCGGTGGCTGAGGCGCGCAGGGCGGTGAGGTAGTACCGCTGCGCCGCGGCGTGGAGCCCAGAGTCGTAGCACAGCCAGCCGATAGCCGGGAGGCTTGCGCGGCGAGACTGTAGAGGTTGCGTTCGGTGTCAGCGGTGTGGGTGGTCTCCAGCTCGACTGCGCTCGCGGAGTTGGCCGCATCCCAAGTCGCTGGCCACCAACCTTGCCGTCGCCGAGCTCGGTGACGCCTCGACCTGTCAGCACATCCTGAGGACGCCGAGGAACACTCCGCTGTCAGCAAGCCGGGCGAGGCCACGCCGGTGGGCGTTCGACGACGGCCACCGCCCTTGTGGCGACATCGACCCCAGGGCCGCACGGTGTTCCTGCACCACGCGCCCAGGTCAGCCCCAGCGCCCTGTGCGCCGACACGGACATTTCCCTGTCTTGCACGGACGCATCCGTGCGCTGCTTGGTGTGGGACTGCGCACTCTAGCGCCGCCATCCCGGCCGCGGCGATGGCGCGGCACCCAGCCCAGCGTGGGTGAACCAGCCCAGGACAACCCCGCTGACAAGGGCTAAGTCCGCCGCGGGCTGGTCCACACCGGCTGGGTGAGGCCACCACCCCCGCCTCGGCGTGGACTGCCGGCGCTTTGGCGAGTGCGTCCCACACCGGACAGCAGCACACGACTCCACCCGGACTCGACGGTGGAGATCAGTTTCATGCCGGGGCCCACCGCGACTCCGGCCCACCCACGAACAGGAGAAACCATAGTGACGATCACCGAGATTCACCCCCAGCCCGATCACCAGCCCGACCAGCAGATCCCCGTGTCCGTCGAGGCCGCCCGGGATGAGGAACTGCGCTGGGTCGATCCCCGTGAGCTGATCATCAGCGACAATGTGCGCACCGACGTGGCGCTGGACAAGGGCTTCATCGCCGACGTCGCTGAGCGGGGTGTCCGTCAGCCCGTCCCCGTTCACCCGGATGAGTCCGGTCGCCTGGTGGTGCGGACCGGTCAGCGGCGGGTGCTGGCCGCGATCGAGGCCGGTCTGGACCGGGTCCGGGTCCTGATCGAGGCCGAGAAGCTCACCGACGAGCGCGCCCAGGCCATCGACCGGATCCTGGATCAGCTCGGCGAGAACGAGCACCGCAGCGACCTGGGTGAGGCCGACGAGGCCCGCGCGACCCAACAACTGCTCGGTCTGGGCCTAAGCGCCCGGCAGATCGCCCGCCGCCGACACCTCCCCACCAAGCGAGTCACCACCGCTGCAGCAGTCGCGCAGAACCAACTCGCGCTCGACGCGGTCACCGAGGGTGTGCTTGATCTCGCGCAGGCAGCGATCGTCGCGGAATTCACCGACGACCAGGCCGCCGTGACCACGCTGACCAGTGCCGCCAGTACGCGCCCCGAGCAGTTTCAGCACGTCGCGCAGCGGCTGCGCGATGACCGGGAGGAGACCCGGTTGCGTGAGCAGCTCACCGCCACCCTCGCCGAGCAGGATGTGACGATCATCGAACGGCCGAGCACCCTGTTCGACGGCACGATCCGCCGCCTCGCGGATCTGCGCGCGACTCCGGACACGACGCCGGGCACCGAGCTCGCCGCTCAGGACCACGCCGGCTGCCCCGGCCACGCGGCGTTCATCGACGACCGGAATTCCTGGCGGCCGGTGGCCGAGCGGGTCGCCGCTGTCTGGGTGTGCACCGATTTCGTGCGCCACGGCCACGCCGAGCGGCACACCGCCCTTGGCGTGGCCACCACTGGCAAGGTCACCGGTGCTGGGATGACCGAGGAGGAAAAGGCCGAGCGTCGGACGGTGATCGCGAACAACAAGGCCTGGGATTCCGCGACCACGGTGCGCCGGGACTGGCTGCGGAAATTCCTCACCCGGCAGGCCGCACCCAAAGACGCCCTCCGGTGGATCGCGGCGACCCTGGCCCAGGGCAGCCACGATGTTCGCAAGGCGATGGAGTCTGATCACCCGATGGCGATGGAACTGCTGGGAATCAAGCACACCGCCCGCGGTTACGCCCGGAGATCCCCGCACGCCATCGCGACCGCGGCCGCCAAGGCCAGCCCCGGGCGGGCCACCATGCTCACGGTAGCGATGCTGATCGCCGCCCTGGAGCAGGGCACCGACCGGCGCGCCTGGCGCTGCCCCACCGATGACCACCTCGCCTACTTCCACCAGCTACGCAGCTGGGGCTACCCGCTGGCCGACGTCGAGATGCTGGTCCTCACCGCCGGCGCACCGGATCCGGCCGAGGCCGGCGCCGATGACACGGACCCCGACCAGCAGGCCGAAGCCCAGATCATCGCCGCCCCGGACACCGACCCGGGCATGGCGCGCTGACCGGCTCTCCCGAGGGGGCCACCCGGATCTCGGGGTGGCCCCCTCGGCTCGCTGTGCCGACCCCATCATCAGCCTTTGCGCGGCCGGTCCGGCGCTCCCGGCAACACGGTCGATTAGCGCGCTCTGCGCATCCCAGCGCACCCGCCGTCGATTCCCGAAAGGGGGAAATTGTCATGAATCCGCCACCGCGGCTGGCCGCCGCGCTCCGCGCCGTCGAGAGGGGTTGGCCGGTGTTCCCGCTTTACCCCTACAGCAAGTACCCAGCGGTGCGGGGTTGGCCACACCGCGCCACTTGCGATCTCGACCAGATCACCCGCTGGTGGGCCAGGGCGCCCTACAACATAGCGATCGCCTGCCAGGCCGCTGGTCTTGTCGTGATCGACCTCGATGCCGGTCATGGCCAACCACCGCCACCGCAGTGGGCCGGGCTGGGCGTGGCTCACGGCCGGGACGTGCTGCGCATCCTGGCCCAGCGGGCCGGTCAGCCCGACCCGATCGACACCTTTACCGTGGCCAGCCCCCACGGCGAGCACCGGTATTTCCTTGCCCCGGCCGATCGGGAGCTGCGCAACACCACGGGTGCCACCAGCACCGGTCTGGGCTGGTGCATTGACACTCGCGCCGCGGGCGGCTTGATCATCGCCGCTGGCTCGGTACGCCGCATCGACCGCCAGCTGCGCCGGTACCGGGTCGTCCGCGACATCGATCCGGTCGCGCTGCCGTCCTGGCTGGTCACCGCGCTCACACCCGCACCCGCACCGGTGCGTGCACCGATTCCACTGTCCTGTAGCGGCCGTCGGCTCGACGCCTACGTTGCCGCCGCCCTCGCCGGCGAGACCACCGCGGTAGCCCAGGCCGCACCCGGCACCCGCGCCCACACCCTGTTCCGCTCCGCCGCCCGCCTCGGCGAGCTCGTCGGCGCCGGGGTCCTCGACGAGACGCTCGCCGCCCAGGCGCTGCTGACCGTGGCCCCGATCCGCCCCAGCGGCGCCAACCAGCTCACCCACGCTGAGGCCACCGGCCACATCACCAACGGCATCACCCGCGGCCGCCGCAACCCCCGCCGACTCCCGACACCCCGCCGCGCCCGGACGAGCGATCTCGACGGACCCCATTGCGGCATACTGCGGCTCGACACCACCGACGGCGCGGGAACCGATCCATGCCCCTAAGCGGCGACACCCGACCTGGCAGAGCCATCGCGGCCTACCGCACCGGGGCCACCGGCCGGGAAATCGCCGCCGACCTCGGCGTCGACCCCTCCACCGTGCGGCGCTGGGTGCACCGGCTCGACGCCGCGCGTCGCACCGGACCACGAGGTCGCACCGGCGTACCCATCAACCGCATCGTCACACTGCGCGAGGTCGAGGGGCTCTCATTCGCCGACATCGCCGCCGCAGTCAGGATGAGCAAGTCCGGCGTGATCCACCGTTACCGCATCGCCACCGAAGGACATCGGCGCGACCGGTGACAGGTTGCTCGGCCGGGGCCGGGCGGACGCTGAAGGACTCCTCGAGCTGGTGGGGTCCGCGCACCACGTTGATTGACGTATCGCACTCGCGCTCACCAGCGTGACCAAGCCGACGATCCAGCCACCCGCCGCTGCCCAATCGGTGCTGAGCACCGCAGCAGTCCCGCCCCGGATCCGGCCGAGGCCCGACCCCCTAACAGGCCAGGCCCCGCAGAAGCAACGACGTCCTGCTGAAGTACCCGCCGGCCCGACGAGGGGCCGCCCCCGCCGGGGCTCCCCCTCGCACGCCGTGGTCACCCGCTTCCGTTGGTGGGCGGCGTGTTCCGCCGTGATCGTCACCTTCTGCTGGGCCTCACCTGGTGCCTGCGCGTGATCGTCCCTGCGCCGGGCTGGAGCGCCGGTGGACCGCCCGAAGGTCAGCACACCGGGCGGGGGCAAGCGGCAATGAACCCGGCCCATCCACCCGAGTGAGACAAGCCGCCTTCGGCGGTCGCTGCGCGATCCCACCCGGCTGGACGAGCCAGAACCCTTGCCGTCCCTACGGGACCCCCACCCGGCGCGCTGAGGCAGGGCCGCGTTCCACCGACCCCCCAGCCACCAAGGAGGACCCGATGCCCACCCAGACCCCCACCGCCCACCGCCGCGCCGACGACCACGACGCCTTGCGGGCACTCATCGCCGAAAACCTGGCCACCGATCCCACCGACGGCGACTGGTGAGCGCAGCTCCCCGGCATCCTCCCGAGAAAGGACTCCTGACGATGGATCTCTTGCAGCGCTGCCGCGCGACCCGCTACCCCGCTCGCGTTCAGCTCGGCCCCCGAATCTGCTGCGCCTGCCAGCTGCAGCGCACCCGCCAGGAACGCCAGTGCGACGACCTCCTGGTCGGTTGCTGCCGCGACTGCCACGACCCCACCCTCTGACCGAACCCGGGAGACCACCATGAGCAGCCCAGCAGAGGGTTCCCGCGACCCGCACGCCGCGCCCGAGCGGGGATAGGGGACCCGGCGTGGTCCTGGTCTGCGAGAGCTGCGACCACACCTGGGAACCCAGTCTCGCCGACCTCGCCGCAGGGCCCGTGCCCTGCACCCACTGTGACGGATGGACCATGATCGGCGAGCTCGCCGAGCCCGACCCCGCCACCTCTCGGCCCCAGCGTTCCAGTCTGGATTCCCGACCACGGACCAGCCAGATCCCCTCCTCCTGGCTCCAGATCACCGGGGTGAGCAGCGCCAGCGAGCTCGCTGGCGCTGCTGGAGAAGGTCACCGAGCGCGCCATCGACCCGCACGATCTGGGCGCGGTGCGCGCGGTCTGGGAGGAACCGGCGCCGACCGTCTTCGTGACCCGCTACGCCGTGAGCATCATCGCACCCGAGGACCCCAGCGGCCGCCATTTCACGATCACCGTGGAGCGGCGCGCACCAACCCGACAGGGCGGCCCGTGGACCTGGGCCGTGTGCCACGACGGGTACAGCCTCACCACCGACGGTCGCTGGGAACCTGAACTACCCGGCCCGCGCAGCGCCAGGCAGCCCCCAGACGAAGGTGGCGATGACGTACTTGCCGAACGGGTCAGCCAGCTTGGGGTCCGAACCCGAGGCCGGGCCGAACCGCCGCCACCACTCCAACCAGTACGCCGTGCGGGCCACGATGCCCAGCAGCGACCGCTGCGGCATCCGGGCTTTGATCAGCTGCTCCAGTTTCGCCGCTGAGATCCGCCGCGGCCCCCGGCGGTACCGCTTGAGGCGGGGGACGCCGGTCTTCGGGTCGATCTGCAGATCCTCGTTGGTGGGGTAGCCCTCATCAGCACAAGCCGCGGTCGTGGTGAGCTTGTCGAACAACTGATCACGGAACGCCTTCGCGTCATACCGTCGCGCCGCCTCCAGGTCCTCGACCAGCCCGACCTCGACCAGGTAACCGGGTAGCTTGTCGGCGCAGCCGGCCCAGGACAACAGCTGGGCGTTCCAGTCGGCGTACTCACCCGCACCCGCCACCGCGATGTCACCGGTACGCAGCTCACCGGCGAGATGAACGAACACGCAGGCCTCGAAGTACCGGCGGGCCAACCGCCCGGGATGGGCCTCGTCGCGAATCGCTTTGCGCCACTTCTCCGAGGCGAACCCGACATCAATCGGCGCCCCGGCAGGGTCACG
>QHBZ01000162.1:0-622 GCA_003244055.1 Pseudonocardiales bacterium
CCCTCAGCGGAAACGCGGAGCCGCCGCCGTGGGAACGCGGGGGAGTCGAGACCTACGGGAGTGACGTTGTCGAGGCGATTCGGGTTCGTTACGCGCAAGCAAGGGAGCTCACCGTGGAGAGGCAGCACTACTGAAAGGACCGTCCATGCAGCCGCTTAATGCGGAATCGTTGTCGTCGCTACCCGCGTCAGTGCCGAGACCCACCTATCGCCGGGATCGGGTGCGGACGGGCATCGTGCATTTCGGCGTGGGCGGCTTTCACCGATCGCATCAGGCCATGTACCTCGACTGTCTGATGCGCAACGGTAAGGCGTTGGACTGGGGGATCTGCGGGGTCGGCGTGTTGCCCTCTGATCGCAGGATGAAAGACGTGATGGCTGCGCAGGATTGTCTCTACACCCTGGTGGTCAAACATCCAGACGGATCTTTCGAACCCCGGGTGATCGGCTCAATAGTCGAGTACCTGTTCGCGCCGGATGATCCGGAGGCGGTCATCGACAAGCTGGCCGACGAGCACACCCGGATCGTGTCGTTGACGGTGACCGAGGGCGGCTACAACTTTCACGCCGTCACCGGACAGTTCGACGCGACCAACCCCGACGTCGCGCACGACGTGGCGCTG
>QHBZ01000162.1:647-4607 GCA_003244055.1 Pseudonocardiales bacterium
GTCCTGCGACAACATCCAGGGCAACGGTGACGCAGCGCGGCGCAGCTTCGTCGCTTTCGCCGCGCTGCGGGACCCGGAACTCGGTACCTGGGTCGAGCAGCAGGTCCGTTTCCCGAACTCGATGGTCGACCGGATCACCCCGGTGACCACCGAGGCCGACAAGGCCGAGGTCGGTCGACGGTTTGGGATCGACGACCAGTGGCCGGTCGTCTGCGAACCCTTCACTCAGTGGGTGTTGGAGGACGACTTCGGTAGTGGTCGCCCGCCATGGGAGGACGTCGGTGTGCAACTCGTCAGCGACGTCGAACCTTACGAGCTGATGAAGCTGCGCCTGCTCAATGCCAGCCACCAGGCGCTCTGCTATTTCGGCCATCTCGCCGGATACCGGCTGGTGCATGAGGTGTGCCAGGACCCGCTGTTCCAGCGTTTCCTGCTGGCGTACATGGACCGCGAGGCGACTCCCACCTTGCAGCCCGTCTCCGGGATAGACGTGGCGGAGTACAAGCAGAACCTGATCGCCCGCTTCTCCAACCCGAATGTGCGGGACACCGTCGCGCGGCTGTGCGCGGAGAGCTCCGACCGGATCCCGAAATGGCTCCTTCCGGTCATCCGGCGCAACCTCGCCACCGGCGGTGAGATCACGCTGTCGACCGCGGTAGTGGCCAGTTGGGCGCGCTATACAGAAGGGATAGACGAGCAGGGCCAGCCGATCGAGGTGGTCGACCGTTTGAAGGACACTCTGATGGCCAACGCGCGCCGCCAACGTGAGGACCCGCTTGCTTTCATCGCGGATCGGGAGGTGTTCGGCGACCTGATCGATGACGAGCGCTTCACCACGCTCTACCTCGCAGTGCTGGCGTCACTGCATGCGCACGGCGCACGAATCACCCTGGAGAATCTCCATAACGATCACCGGATTGTCAGTTCGAGCTCAGCGCCAGTTGGGTGAGTTCCCACAGCACGTGGTAAGTCGTGGTTTGGGCCTCCTGGATGCGGTGCACCGAAGATGACGGCATGACAAACAGGTGATCGATGGTGTTGGCCTCGGCCATGTTGCCGCCGTCGTAACCGGCCAGACCGATGGTGAGCATGCCGCGACGGTTCGCCTCCTCGAAGCCGCGGAGCACGTTGGTCGACCCGCCACTGGTGGACAGGCCCACCGCGATGTCCCCGGCGCGACCGTTGGCGGCTAGCGGTCGCGCGAAGACCACGTCGAAGGAGACGTCGTTGGCCAGCGCGCTGAGCACTGCGACGTCGGTAGCCAGCGCCGCAGCAGGCAACGGGCGAGCCCCCGGACCGGGGTTCTGGAAGAGCTCGGCGATGGCCTGCGCGTCGGTGCTGCTGCCACCGTTGCCGAAAGTGAAAAGCTGGCCGCCGGCGGCGAACGAGCGGGCCATTGCGCTGGCGCACTCCATGAGTTGATCACGGTAGAGCTTCAGAACGTCGGCCCGCAGCCGGGTGATCTCCTCGGTCTTCTCTGTGGTCGACCTGCACACGTCTGCGAGGACCGCCTCCACGTCCGACACACCCGAGTAGAGGAACGGGTACAGCGACTCCACACCGCTCATGACGACGCCTCCAGACCGATGATGCTGGCGGGTGCGCTCACCGCAGGACTCTGGGGGCGAGCACGCCGGGCTGTTCGAAGAAGACGTGCACCAGTTCCCAGAGCACGTGATAGGTGGTGACGTGGATCTCTTTGACCACTTGTGGATCCTCGGAGCGCGCGACCAGTACATGGTCCAGCCCTTCGATCCGGGCAATCTGGCCGCCGTCGCCACCGACCAGCGCTACGGTCAGCAGGCCCGCGTCGCGAGCGTCGGTCAGCGCGCGAGCGACGTTGGGGCACTCGCCGTCCGCCGAGATGCCCAATGCGATGTCCTCTGCCGCTGCATGCAGCCGTAGCTGGGCCGCGAAGCTGTCCTCGAAGCCGCCTGAGCGGATGATCCCGCTCATCGTCGCGGCGTCGTTGGCCAGCGACACGGCCGGTAGCGCTCGTTTACCCATGATGACCGGGTGCACGAACTCCACCACGATATGAGCAGCGTCGGCGGCCGCGGAACCGTTGCCGAAGCACAGCAACCTTCCACCGCGGTGGAAACGCAAGGCCATGTCGTAACAGGTTCGGCCCACTGCCTCCGCGTCCTGGCCCAGCGCCCTGGTCGGCTCCGTACGTCGCGCGAAAGCTCGATCCACCTGCGCACCCATCAACTCGGCGACCATCACCGTCCGCCTCTCTTGTCGAGCTTTCCTGTCTCACCCGTCGCGGCCGTTGCGTCAGAGGTCTGCGGGCGTCCCACCTCGTCCGGCCCTGGTTTCTACGATAATCTTAGTTCTTACCATAGTCGTAGTATCTTGTCGGCATGCCGCCCACCTCCGACCCTGCCGGTGAGCGCAGCCAGGCTCACGGTGCGCTGGCCAGCGCCAGCCGGGTCCACATCCTTAATCTGTTACGTGGCAGCGGCACCCCGCTGGACGTAGCGCAGATCGCTGCGCTCAGCGCCCTGCACCCAAACACGGTGCGGTTTCACCTCAAGGTCCTCGTCGATGCCGGACTCGCCTGCGGCCGCACCGACCCCCAGGGCGCCTCTGGCCGGCCTCGGCTCGTCTACACCGCGACCACAGACGGCTTTGGCGCCAAGCATCCAGATCATTTTCAGTTGCTCGCCGAGATTTTTGCCAGTTACCTGGCTGCCAGCACCACGATCCCCACCGGGTTGGCCGAGGAGGCTGGTCGAGCGTTCGCCCGCCGTCACCAGCGACCTTCACCGCCGTTCACCGGAGTCTCCGCCGACGAGGCTGTCCGCCGCGTGGTCGCCATGTTCGCCGAACTGGGTTTCGAACCCGAACTCGACCGCGCGGGTCAGGACCTGCAGATCCGGCTGCACGCCTGCCCATTCCTGACCCTCGCCGGCAAGTACCCGGAGGTGGTGTGCTCGATGCACTTGGGCCTGCTCCGGGGGACGCTGGCCGAACTGGGAGCGCCGGCCACGGCGACCAGCCTGCGGCCCTTCGTCGAGCCGCACCTGTGCGTGGCGCACATCACTCCATCCACCGAGGCCCCATCCGATGCGGAAAACCTGCCGAGCGTGGGGAAAGCATGACTGCCGGGGTCCCATGCCGGGACATCGCCGACCGTGCGGACATCGCCGGCCTGGTGACCGCGTTCTACCGGCGGGCATTCGCAGACGACAGCCTCGGTCCGATCTTCGTCGATATCGCTCAGCTCGACCTAGCCACGCACCTGCCGGTGATGTGCGACTTCTGGGAAACCGTGCTGCTGCGCGCCGGCCTGTACCACCGCAACGCGCTAGCACCCCACCTTGACCTCAACACCAAAATCGACCTCACCCCCGCATACTTCGCCCGCTGGCTGGACCTGTGGACCGCCACCGTCGACGAGCGGCACATTGGCGAGAAGGCGGAGCTCGCCAAAATCCAGGCCACCCGCATCGCCGGCTCGATAAGCCGGCGGCTGCGGGGACAATGTGCACTGTCGCTTCATGCTGCGGAGCGCGATTCTCGTTAGTCGATTGTTCGCGTTTGCCAGGGATTGACAGCTCGTCGTTACGCTGTCCGGAGATTTCGATGTCTGTGCCCGAGTGTTGCGCGGTATTGTCGGTGCCTTGCACTAGAATGGGGTTATGTCGACGGCGGCGGTGTGGCAAGGCAGTGATGCCGAGTTGCTCGCCGAACTCGGCGCGTTGGAAACGCGCTTACACGCGACGTGGGCACAAATGCTGTCGGTGATCGCCGAGGTCGATTCCCGAGGTACCGCCACCGCAGTCGGGTACACCAACACAATTGATTTAGTCCGTGCGGTCGGGCGGGTGACGCGGGGTGAGGCCCGGGCCCGGATTGACGCCGCCGCCGACGTGCTCCCCTCTCGCGGGGTCGGTGGTGCGCCGGTACCGCCGCGACTGCCGGCGACTGCCGGCGACCGCCGCGGCAGTCGCCGAA
>QHBZ01000163.1 GCA_003244055.1 Pseudonocardiales bacterium
CCACAGCGCACACCGGCGCCGCCGCCCCGGGACGGCGGCGCCGGTGTGTCCAGTGTGGTCGCATCGGTAAGTCGTCATCGGCTATGAGGTTCGATCCTGCGCGTGACCGAGGGATCGGGTGAAGATCACCATCGGTCTTCCGGCGCCGTTCAAGACCGCTGCGTCGGCGGTCGGGTCGTACGCCGACGAAGTGCAGGTAGGCGATCTCGGGCTCAGCCGGCGACACGAACGCGACCAGAAACCCCGCCAGCCCGGAGTCGTCCTCGGCGACGCGGCTGGTAGCCCAGAAGTGGTCCAGGAACAACCGGGGCAGCGACGCCCTCACCGGGCGCCCCCACCAGTCGTCGATCACCGCAGCGATCCGGTCGTAGTCCGCCGGCCGGGCGACTCGCAGTCCCCCATCCTCCTTCGACCACACCGTCGCGTCGACCACACCGTCTCGTTCGACCACACCGTTCATCACAGCAGACGAGGATGCGGCGTCAGCGTGAGCGCGCATAGGGTGCCGGCATGGACCGCTGCGAGGAGTGCGGCTTTGCGTACGACCTGACCGAGGCAGCGAGTGCCGCTTCGTCGATCGTCGCCGGTGTCGCCGAGTTCGCGGCCCTGCTGGGCGACCGCAGCGCCGATTTGCGGTCGCGGGGGGAGCCGGCTACCTGGTCGCCGCTGGAGTACGGCTGCCATGTACGAGATGTGTTGCTGGTGCAACGTGAGCGGGTGCTCGCTGCCCGGCGCACGGACCGGCCCTCGTTCAGCCCCATGGGTCGCGACGAACGAGCCGGCCATGACGGCTACGCGGACCAGCAACCAGCTGACGTCGCCCGCCAGCTCGACGACGCGGCGCGGTTGTTCACCAATGTCCTCAATCGCCTCAGTTCCGAAGACTGGGACCGCGACCTCATGTACAACTACCCGGAGCCGGCCGCGCGTTCTCTGCGATGGGTAGCTGTGCACACCGTCCACGAGGTCCGCCACCACCTCCTCGACGTCCACCGCCAACTGGCTTGATCACGCTAGCGGGATTGGCATACAGCCGGGTGACTGCAGGTCGCCGCGGATCTGGTGCCAGACGACGCAGGGGAAGCGACGGCGGCAGCTACGGCAGCGCCCGGCGGGGGTGGGTTGATGGCGGCCCAAGACCCCTCGCAACGCGGCAATGGCACCCGGATGGTGCCCGGCTTGCTCCAGCTCAGCGAGCGCATCCCAGACGGATTGGACCACATTGCAGGCATGCGGGTGATCAGCTAGCCAGGTCACGGCCTGAGCGGATCCCGCAACGGGCAGTGGATGTGCGCTCTGCCGATGCCGGCCCAGCTGCTGATAACGGGCGGTCCCGGCGCCGGTCAGCGCCGCCCGCTGCATCCCCCATACGTCCAGGGTGGCTACCGCCACCAGCCCGTTGTCACACAATGTGGTGAGGGCGTCGGCGACGTAGCCCGGTACCAGGCGCCCATGATCGAACCAGTGATCACCCATCCTTGTCGTGCCGCCGGCGCTGACGCGTCGCAGCGCCACCCAGTCGTACAGGTCGGTTCCAACCAGCGGGAGCCGGGTAGATGGCAGGACGGTCAGCGCCAGCAACGGCCTCTTCGGCGGACCCGTCCGACCGCACCGCTAGGGGGCTGTCGTCGGCAGATGCGGGAATGGCGACGGCCCCCACCTGGGTGCGGGGGAGGTACGGGCGGGGGCCGTCGTCGGTCGGGGACGCCGTGGCGACGCGGGCGGGACGCGATCCTGCCGGCCGGACCACTTGCTGAGCTCCGGGGCGTGATCGAGGTGCCGGCTGCGCTGCACTCATCACGGTCCCCTTCTCGTTCGCCATGGAATGGCCAGACCGGCGACTTGGCGTCGGGGCGTCGCCGGTCCGGCCATGACCCGTCGCACGCGGTGGTGAATGCGGCGTTGCGGGCTGGGCGGAGTCAAGCACCGCGACGCGCCGGAATGCAAGCTTTCATTGAGATACTTTCATGATGATTACTCAATATGGTTAACTCATTCTGAAGCGAGCTCATGAATGCTTTCATTCCGGGTGTAGGATTCCCTCACGGTGAGAGAGGTGGACGATGACCGAGGCCATCACGACGACGGGCTCGACCGTGCCCCGCCGGCAACTCGGCCGGTACCTGCGCGACCTTCGCAACAAATCGCGGCTCACCGTGCGCGCGGCGGCGGCGCAGCTGGAATGGTCCGAGGCCAAGATCTGGCGCATCGAGACCGGGCAGACCTCCCTGCGCAGCCTCGACGTGGAGGCGATGTGCAAGGTCTACGG
>QHBZ01000164.1 GCA_003244055.1 Pseudonocardiales bacterium
CGTGGACGTTGAGCCCGGGCGCGTTGATGGCTGTGGCTGCCCTGGGGGTGGCGTACTGGCTAGGGGTGCGCCGGCTGCGGAGGATGGCGGTGGCGTGGCCGGCTGACAGGTTGTGGTGGTTCGGGCTCGCGCTGGCGTCGATCCTGCTGGTGACGGTGACCTTCGTCGGGGTCTATGCGAACACCCTGTTCTGGGATCGTGCGGTGTGCAACATCGTGCTGTTCATGATCGCACCGATGTTCCTGGCCCTGAGCGCACCGTTGACCCTGCTGCGTGACGTGCTCCCGGAGCCGGCCACCCGAGCGGCCGGCCGGGTGCTGCACAGCACCGCCGCCCGCACCCTGACGTTCCCCGGGGTGGTGACCATCGTGCTGATCGCTCCGCTGTTCGTGCTGTACCTGACCCCGCTGTACGAGGCCAGCCTGCGGTCAACGGTCCTCGGCGCAACCGTTGACGTCGGCCTGGTGGTCGCCGGGTTCTTCTACTTCTGGACCCGGTTTCGCATCGATCCCACCCCGCGTACCGATCCCTACCTGCTGACTATGGCGATCAGCGTCACAGAAGTGATCTTCGATGGGGTGTTGGGGTTGACCCTGTGGCTGGGCCCGCTGATCGCTCCGCATTACTACCTGGAGCTGCACCGGGCGTGGGGACCGGACCTGCGGATGGATCAGATCATCGGCGCCGGGGTGCTGTGGATCGGTGGTGATCTGGCCGGCCTGCCGTTCCTCGCCGCGGTGGTGACCCGGATGATGCGGGAGGACCAGCGCGACGCCGTGGCCATCGACGCCGAACTCGACACCCTCGACGCTCTCGATGCCTCATTGGAACCCACGGCCACCAGCCCATCGGACGCCCAGCCCCGGCTGTGGTGGGAAGACCACCCCGAGCTGGCCCAACGATTCCGCCGCCGTCAATGAGCCCGGGCGCTTTCTCATCGTGTTCTCATGAGGCCTGCCTAGGGTGGCGGCGTGCGGGTGCTGATCGTTGAGGACGAGCTGCGGATGGCCGCGCTGCTCAAGCGTGGACTGGAGGAAGACGGCTACGCCGTCGACGTGGTGGGCACCGGAACCGACGCGGTGTGGCAGGCCAACGAGTTCAGCTACGACGCTGTGGTGCTGGACGTGATGCTGCCCGGGATGGACGGGGTGGGAGTGTGCCGGCGGCTGCGTGAGTCGGGCCGGTGGATGCCGGTGCTGATGCTCACGGCCCGCGACTCCGTGGAGGACCGAGTGCGGGGGCTGGACGCCGGCGCGGACGACTATTTGACCAAGCCGTTCAGCTTCGCCGAGCTGTCAGCCCGGATCCGGGCACTGATCCGCCGCGGTGCGGTGGAGCGACCCAGCGAGCTGCACGCCGCCGATCTGCGGCTGGACCCGGCGACGCGCCAGGCGTGGCGCGGGCAGGTGGAACTGGACCTCTCGACCAAGGAGTTCGCCCTGCTGGAGCTGTTCCTGCGGCATCGCGGTCAGGTACTCACCCGCACCCGGATCCTGGAACACGTGTGGGACTTCGCCTACGACGGGGTATCCAACGTCGTGGACCAGTACGTGCTGTACCTGCGGCGCAAGATCGACCGCCCGTTCGGGCTGGAGCAGTTGGAGACCGTGCGGGGTGCGGGCTACCGGTTGCGCGCCGAACCCACCACGGTTGGATCCCGGTGACGGCCGGCCGGCTGCGGTAAGGAAACGACGATGCCGTTGCGGTTGCGGCTGGCCATGCTGTTCGCGCTCGGCACGGCAGTGGTGATCGCCGCGGCCGCGTTGGCGTTCGTCCTGCAGCTTCGGGTGAGTCTGGACGCCTCGGTGGACGCCGGGCTGCGAGCCCGCGTGCGGGCGGTGGCTGACGAGCTGAACTCCGACAAGGTGCTGCCGCAGCTCGGTCCGACTGATCAGATCGTTCAACTACGCACCCTCGACGGCCGGCTGCTGGCCTCCTCGCCCTTGGCCGGTACCCAACCGTTGCTCGATGCCGCCCAGCGGCGGCGGGCGCTGGCCGGCCGCGTGTCGTTCACCACCACGGTGTCCGGCGTTCGAAGCCGGTTGCTGGCCACCACTGTGACCTTCCTCGGCCAGCGGGTATTCGTCGTGCTGGGCACCACCAGTGACGTCTCCGACGCCGCGGTGGATCGGGTCCAGACCACGCTGGTCGTAGGCGGTCCACCAGCGGTGCTGCTCGCCGGTGCGGGCGCGTGGTTGCTGGCCGGGGCGGCGCTGCGCCCGGTGGAGCGGATGCGCCGGGAGGCCGCGGACATCAGCGACCGGGACAACGGCCGACGCCTCGCGGTGCCGTCCACCCGCGACGAGGTCGCCGCGCTGGCTGCCACCATCAACGGGTTGCTCGCGCGGTTGCAGGAGGCGCTGGAGCGGGAGCGCGGCTTCGTCGCCGACGCCGGTCACGAGTTGCGGACCCCGCTGGCGATCCTGCGCGCCGAGCTGGAGCTCGCTGCGCGTCCCGGTCGCAGCCGTGAGGCCCTCGTCGAGGCGGTCAGCCACGCGGGTGAGGAGACCGATCGGTTGATCCGGTTGGCCGAGGATCTGCTGTTGCTGGCCCGCGCCGACAACGCGCAGCCGTTCCTACGCCCGGTCCCGTTGCTATTGCCCGAACTGCTAGGCGCGGCCGCCCGCGGTGCGGGTGCTCGCGCCGAAGCCCGGGGGGTGGCCGTGGCGGTGCGTGGGCCGGCCGCGCTGACCGTCGTCGCCGATCCGGACCGCCTGCGCCAAGCGGTCGACAACCTGCTGGACAACGCCACCCGGCACGCCCCGTCCGGCAGCGTCGTGGAAGTGAACGTCACCGCGAACGGTACCGGCATGATCATGGTCGAGGTCGCTGACCGGGGACCCGGCTTCCCCGTGGAGTTCCTGCCCAACGCCTTTGAACGCTTCCACCGGGCCGATGCCGCTCGCACCCGCGACGGCGGGGGGACCGGGCTGGGACTTTCCATCGTGCAGGCCATCACCGAAGCCCACGGCGGCCACGCCACCGTCGGCAACCGACCCGGCGGCGGAGCTACGGTGACCCTCGAACTACCAGCTCCCGCATAGCAAGCCACTGGTGGGGGCTCCCCGTTCGCGGGGCGCGCGAGGGGGAGCCCCCATGCCAGTGACCGACTGTCAGTGGCGGTCCCGCCTGCGGCAGTCGTCGTCATCGTGCCGCCGCCGCTTGCGGTCGTCGTCGTCACCCCAGTGCCGGTCTTCGCGATCCCAACCCAAGAATCGTGTTTCCATTGTTCCTTCCCTCCTCGGTGAGGTAACACTCGGTGTGTTTCCTCGATTACCACGGTACCCGCCGGTCGCTCCGGCGCACGGTATTCTCAGCGTACTTTCAGTTCACCTCGGCATTCCCAGCAAACTCTCAGGTGTCCACTGGAACCGTGCGGATTCTGACCGCGAAGAAAGCGATGTTGTGACGGCTTTCTGTGCTCTAGGCTCGTTCGAACGCCGCGATTGAGCTAGCTACCGGCGGGACGTTTTCGTTGATCGACCGGTGTCCGTGCCGTTGTGCGAGACTCGCAATTTCTTTATGTGCGGACGATGAAGGCGCCCTTCCCTGCGGCGGGCGGGGGCAGGAGCGGCGCCGACCTAGGCCACCCGCAGCACTGCTGCCACCCAGCCGACCAGCAACACCGGATCGACGAACTGCACGCGCTATCTCCTCGTCAGGCGGTCGTGCTCGGCGCGCCGGTGATGATGTTGTCGGAATCTGGCTGGTCTTTTCGGCTGGTGGTCAGGTAAGTGACCAGGGACAAGATCGTGGCCAGGAACAGCGCGGAGGTTGCCGCCGTGCCCAGACCTACACCACCGTTGTCGGACGGCTGGGACAGGAAGTCACCCAGCGAGGCGCCCAGCGGGCGGGTAAGGATGTAGGCGATCCAGAACGCCAGGACCGCATTGAGCTTGAACCCGAAGTGGGCGATGGTCACGATTGCGATGAGCGCGGCGAACATGATCGCGGAGATCCAGTAGCCTAGGTTGAGGCGCTCCGCCACGAGGTCGCCGGCAGCGGTGCCCAGGGCGAAGGTGAACAGGATTGCCAACCAGTAGAAGCCTTCGCGCCGGGTGGTGTAGATCGTGTGGATGGACAGGGTCCGCTCGGATCGGTACCAGGCCGCGAAGGTGGCGGCGAGGGCGACGCTGAAGACGACGGTGGTGGTTTCCAGCGAGACACCGAAGTTGTCGGTCAGGTTATCGGTGATCAAAGTGCCGACGACACTGATCAGCACGACCGCGAGCCAGTAGATCCCTGGTACGTACCGACGACCTCTGAACTGGAAGAACAGCGCAACAATCAGTAGTGCGGCCATGACGAGGCTGGTGCCGGTCAAGCCCAGGCCCAGGGTGGTGTTGAGGTAATCCGCCACGGTCTCGCCGACCGTCGTGGCCAGCACCTTGATGACCCAGAAGTAGATCGTGACTTCTGGGACTTTGTTCAGCATCTGGCGGGCTCGAGGCACAGCCGCGACCTGCTCGGGATTCATTGTCATGCGCGCAGGTTCGCGACATCTCGATGTGAGGATCATGAGAGTGACCGAGAATGTGTCAGTGGTCACATTGCGTTACTTGAGGATGTTGACGGCACGGGCCGATGACCAGCGCCACGGTGACCAGCGACACCAGCGACTGGGCGAGCATGGTCAGTTTGGTGCCCGCAGGGTGTGCTGGGTCGTCAGGTCGTGCTCAGCCGTGTCGTCGCCGGCCGGGCTCGGAATGTCATCCACCCGCCCGACGCCACCGCCGCCGGCCCGGCCCCCACACCGCTCGCCCTCTGCGCACCTCACCGGGGTTGCATGACTGGTTGGGTTCACTTCCTGCATGGTGTTGGGTGGATTCTCAGCACCCGGTTGGTTCGGGTTGCTGGGGGTTGTCGCCGCGGTGGTTGCCGGGTACGTGTGGGTCCACCGACGGCGCCGCCGCTACCTGCTGCGTTTCGCCAACCTCGAGTTGCTCGAACGCGTTGCTCCGCGCCAACCGGGCTGGCCCCGGCACATCCCCGCGGTGCTGCTGATCATGGCGCTGGTGTTGCTGACCCTCGGGTTGGCCGGGCCGACCGCGAATGCCCAGGTCCCACGCAATCGCGCGGTCGTGCTGCTGATCATCGACGTGTCGTTGTCGATGAACTCCACCGATGTCTCCCCCAGCCGCATTGCCGCAGCCAAGGACGCCGCGACGTCCTTCGTCCGTGGGTTGCCCGCCGGCATCAACCTCGGGGTGGAATCCTTCGCGGGCACCGCGACGGTGCTGGTCAGTCCCAGCACCGACCGAATCCAAGCTGTGCGGGCCATCGACCAGCTGACCCTCGCCGAGTCCACCGCGACCGGAGAAGCCTTGGCCGCCGCCCTGGCCTCCATCAACGCCTTCAACCAACTCATCCCAGGCCAAGTTCAGGGACCACCGCCGGCCCGGATCGTGCTGATGAGTGACGGCAAGCAGAACGTCGGCCGCGACGAGTTCACGGTGGCCGCCCAAGCCGGCGCGGCGCACGTCCCGATCACCACCATCTCTTTCGGCACCCCGTATGGCACCGTCGACATCCAGGGCGAACAGGCCCCGGTGCCGGTCGATGACGACTCGCTGGCCCGTGTCGCCCAACTCTCCGGCGGCGACTTCTACCCGGCCCAGAGCAATCAGCAGATCCATCAGGTCTATGACACCCTCGACCGGCAGATCGGCTACCAGACGGTCCGCAAAGACGTCAGCAAGCCGTGGCTCATCTTGGGGACCCTGATCTGCCTGGCCGCGGCCGGTGCCGGCCTGGTCACGTCCCAACGCCTCCCGGCCTGAACCGGGTGACCAGAAGCGCGGCGACGGCGACCCAGGCGAGTCCGAGTACCGCCCCGGCGGCGACATCGCTGGGGTAGTGCACGCCCAGCAGCACCCGGGAGGCGGCGACTGCGCAGATGACCAACGCTCCGGCGGCCAGTAGCAACGCCCGAGCCCAGCGCGCGGCGTGCGGCCAGACCAGCACCACGAGCGCCCCGTAGACGGCGGCGGACCCGGCGGCGTGTCCGGAGGGGAAGCTGTAGCCGGCTCCGTGGGCAACCGGATCGAGCAGCGTAGGCCGAGGTCGGGCGAGTAGGTCCTTGACCGCCGTCGTGCTGGCCAGCTCGCCGAGCCGAGCCACCACCACAAATACCGCGCCGCGCCACGATCTAATGATCAGCAACGCGACGGCCACTACGGCGGCGATCACGTCGACGACCAGGGCACCGCCGGCAGTGGTGGCGGCCCGCGCCGCGCCCAGCAGCCACGGCTGGGCGAGCACGTCGACGTGCGCGGCGCTGTCGGCCGCCCGGTCGCTGGTCAGCAAGGGCGGCCAGTGCGCGGCGACCAGCCCGAGCAGAACGGCGAAGGCCACGATGCACACCGCGACCGTCCAGCCGAGCGGGCGGGCGGGGATCGGCAGGTGCTGCGCTGGCGGGGTCACCGGTGACTTCCTACCGCATCCAGACCGCCGCTGCTTTGCGGCCAGGGCGATCAGCCGGTCGAGGTCGCTGCGGAGGTTGGTACCCGCATGTCCGGTTTAAATCTGATCCTGTAGGGAACTCTGCGACCACAGACCTCACCAACGAGGTCGGCGGATCGTCAGGCGGTGCTGTCATGGGTTTGATTCTCGGCTTGCTGGTGCTGTGGGTGGTATTGGTAGTCGTCGGGTTCGCTATCAAGGCATTGCTGTGGCTGGCGATCGTCGGCCTCATACTGTTCGTCGCCACTGCTGTGTTCGGTGCGATCCGCGGCCGGAGCCGCCGGGCCATGCGCTGACAGTGATGCTGCTGGCCGTGATCTCGACGCCGCTCGGCAACCCGCAACCTCCCGAGCTCAACAGCAGAGCTGTTCCACGCCAGGACGTCAGCGCTGCTGTTGAGTTCGGGGGAACCAGTGCTGGACACCAACCCCGGGGAGGGTTGGCGAGGTCGGTCAGCTGGCGCTGACTGGGAATGGGGTGGGCTTGCGCTGTTGGGCGAGGGCGCGGCCGATGAGCACTAGGAGGATTGTTGCCAGGGCTGCGGATGAGCCCACGGTGCAGCCGATGAACAGCAGCGAGCTGATTGCGTTATCGATGTTCAGCTTCTGCGCGAGAAGGTTATT
Source organism: Pseudonocardiales bacterium (assembly GCA_003244055.1). Taxonomy (GTDB): domain Bacteria; phylum Actinomycetota; class Actinomycetes; order Mycobacteriales; family Pseudonocardiaceae. The sequence continues at coordinate 7,086 of QHBZ01000164.1, forward strand.
ACCAGTCTCGCCGAGGGCAGTGGCGGCAATTTTCAATATGGTGATCTGCGGAAGTTTGGTCGACCCCATCTTTTCGTCGAAGACTTTTGTGTCGTGCTGCCAAGTCGTCAACACATACCCTGCCGGGGCGGGGTTGCGAGGCAATGAGTAGTAATTACTTAATTCCCCTTTGGCGACCAGGTGATCCGCGAGATCGACCGGCTGAGGGCCGAGGTGGCGGCAAGGCGCAGCAGGCTACCCTCAACGGTGACGCTGATGCCGGGTCAGTATGCGGCGCCGCTGCCTGGATGCTGGCAACTCGAAGGGGGTACTTGAATGACGGTGTCGCCCGCGCGCATGGTCCGACTACTGGCGAGGTTATCGGATGCGCCGTGGTGGACAGTGATCGTTGCTTATGTGTGTTTAGCGACACGACGTGTCGCGCGAGGCACCCAAATGGTGATCATACCGCGACGGCGGACAGCGAATGCCGCCGCCGGATTAGTCGCGATCGCGTTCGTGTCGTCGTGCAGTGGGACCGGCATAACGGGCAGTCCAGCGGGCGCGAACAGTTCTCCGCCGCCACAGGCGCCACCACAAGTGCGGGCCAACCCGGATCACGTCAAGAAGCTTACCGCCGTCCTGGACAACATGACAAAGAACTACCCGCAGTATGCCGAATCGTCCCCGGGGCCGCAGGACATCGTCGACTACAACATCGGTGACCTGTGGAAGAAGGGCATCGACGGCACTGGAACGACCATAGCACTGGTCGAAGGATGGGACGATCCGCAGATCAATGATGTCATCAAGGAGTTCGACCAGGAATACGGCCTACCTGATCCGGAGATCCAGACCATTTATCCCTCCGGCAACGGGCACCTGCCCGCTCAATGCCCGCCCGGAATGGTCGCGCTGGGCAGCTACGGTTCGTGTGAAGCGTGGCACAACGAGCTCGAGCTTGACGTGAAGGCGGCTCACCTGATCGCGCCGTACGCAAAGATACTGATCACCGCAACCCCGGCGGACAGCGAGATCACCGATGACGCCGCGAGCCAGGTCGCACCCCCGGAGATGATGCAGGCACTGGAGTACATCGGCCGCAACCATCTGGCCGACGCCATCTCGATCAGTGACGGAACAGGCGAAAGCACCTACAGCTACGGCAAAGCGGAGATCACCGCGCAGGACCCGGGTCTGCTGTCCGCGGCCGCCGCGGGGATCCCGGTGATGGTGGCGACCGGTGACTGTGGCGCGGTCCAGAACCTCGCGGTGGCCAACGTGCAGTGCGGGAACACCACCAAGACGCCGGACACCGCCGCGTGGGACGACTCCCCCTGGGTCACCGCGGTGGGCGGCAGTGTTCCCAATCTCGATACCTCGGGGCGGCGACTGGGCGCCGACCCGTTGTGGGCTCGCGGCAAGTTCTCCGAAGGCGCCGGCTACTCGGCGGTGTACCCGCGACCGGCCTACCAGGACCGGGTCGGCTCCCTGACCCGCTCGGTTCCCGACATCACCATGGACGCCCAGGATGGGACGTCCGAGGCCGCGCCGATGTTCGCCGGTGTACTCGCCCTTGCCGCGCAACTGAACCATGGCAGCGTCGGTCCCATCAACAAGGTGCTCTACGAGGTGATGGGTCCGCGCGCAACGCCCGCCGGAATAGTCGACGTCGTGACCGGGAACAACTCGGTGCCGGCAGAACCGGTGGCCGTTCCCGGCTTCTCCGCCGGTACCGGATTCGATGTGGCCAGTGGCTGGGGAACGATCGATGCGAGCAGGTTCGTGCCGGAGCTCGTCGGGGCGATCCGCGGTCACAACGGCCCCGATTCCCTGCAACGTCAGGCGGCCGATGCGTTGGCTCGGTTGCAGCACAGCATCACCCTCACCGCTAACGGCGGTTCGACGTACTTGTTGGCGGCGGGTTTCCTGCCACAACATCCCGTCGAGCTTGACGTCGACGGCAAACACGTCACCACCCTCACGGCCAACATCCTGGGATCGGTCTCTTACGCCGTCGATCCGGCGCTGTTGAAGCTGCCCCGGGGAGCCCACACGCTCACCCTGAAGAGCATGTTGTTGACCGCAACGGCGAACTTCCCGACGGGCTGATCCGGCCTAGCGCGGACCGCAGCCAGCCGGCGGCGACGAGCGCCCAGACCGTCAAGGCGATCCAGAAGAAGACCAGGGAAACGGTCTGCAGCGAGCGCATGTGCAAGTCGGTGGCGGTTGCCGCGCAGGTCGAGGAGTACATCCCCAGCGGGAAGACCGCCGCCCACCAGGCACTCTGATATCGCAGCGAACCGCTAACCTGGTCGGCGCGCCATATTTGCGCGTAGAGGAGCACAGGTATCCAGAGGCTGGCCAGTACCCACACCCCGTGCGTCACCGGTCCGGCCCAGCCCGTGAGGCCGGCCGGTGCGTGCAGGGTGCGTGCTGCGGTGAGGATGTGGTCCCCGGCCAGTGCCGTGATGGCGAGTGCGCCCATCAGGATCCAGCTGTCCGGCGTCACGTCGTCGGGCCGCAACGGGTTGGCGAGCACTCGCCAGGCGATCAGTGCGGTCACGGCCAGATAGAGCACCATTCCCAAGATCCAGGCCACGGTGGCGATGATGACTAGACGGTATGTGAGTTAGGGCTGGGGCCTCGCTCACATGTGATCGTGGGTTGCCGACAGGAGCGGGTCCTGGCCGGTAGTGCCACAGATGTGGGAGGCCCCAGTGGTCAGGAATCGTATGAGTGTTGGGTTGGATGTGCACGCGCGGTCGGTGGTGGCGTGTGGCCTGGACGGGCAGACCGGTGAGCTGTTCGAGCGCCGCCTGACTCCCGATCATGGCGAGATCCGGGCTTGGATCAGGTCGCTGCCGGGGCCGGTGGCGGTGACCTATGAGGCCGGTCCGACCGGGTTCGGGCTGGCCCGGTTCCTGGCTGCGGAAGGCATCGAGTGCCAGGTCGGGGCGCCGTCGAAGTTGCAGCGTCCGGTGGGGGACCGGGTCAAGACTGATGTCCGTGATGCCCGGCATCTGGCCCGGTTGTTGCATCTCGGGGAGATCGTCGCGGTGGCCGTGCCGAGCGTGGGACAGGAAGCGGCCCGGGATCTGGTGCGGGCCCGGGAGGACGTCCGCGGGGATCTGATGTCGGCGCGGCACCGGCTGTCGAAGTTGTTGCTGCGCCAGGGGATCGTCTACTACCAGGGCAAGCCGTGGACCGGTGTGCACGACCGCTGGCTGCGTTCGCAGTCGTTCACCCTGCCTGGGTTGCAGTTGGCCTTTGACATCGCCTACGACACCGTGCTCACCACCGTGGCCCGCCGCGACCGCCTCGATGCGGCGATCACGACGATGGCCGGGTCCAGCGAGTTCACCGCGGTGGTGACCCGGCTGGGGTGTCTGCGCGGGGTCTCGACGTTGACCTCGTTCGGACTGGCGGTCGAGATCGGGGACTGGACCCGGCTCTCGGGCCGCTCGATCGGCGCCTACCTGGGGTTGGTGCCCACCGAGTCCTCCTCGGGCGGATCCCGATCGCAGGGCTCGATCACCAAGACCGGCAACGGCCACGCCCGCCAGCTGCTGATCGAGGCAGCGTGGCATCACCGCCAGCCCTACCGCCGCCCCGGGGTGGACCTGCGCCGCCGCCAGCAGCGGGCCACCCCCGCGGCGCGGGACCGCGGCGAGCAGGCCAACCGGCGCCTGGCCGCCCGGTGGGCGGCCTTCGATGCCCGGCACAAGCGGGCGGTGGTGGCCAACACCGCCCTCGCCCGCGAGCTCGCCGGCTGGTGCTGGTCGCTGGCCGTCCTGGGCGGCTGACCCGGTGGTGGAGTTGCTGGTCGGGTCCCGGTGCCCGGCCCTCTCCCCGTGGATCGTCTTACCCCGCTCGGAGGAGTCAACGTCGTTCGTCCTCGCTGCGCTGCGGGCGCTCCACGTTGACTCCTCCCACGCGGTGCAAGTGCGGCTGGGGATCGAGGCCACGGTGAGGTGTAGCGGGTCAGATCAGGTAAGGCACTGCTGGTCACCGGCCGTCGGGGACGGATAACCCGGCCGGGACCACAGATGTCCGGATGAATCGCGATGGTGACGGCAGCGCCTGCGAGCGACCCGCGACTGCACTATGAGCACCCGCCCGCCCCGGTCAACGGCGCGAAAGGGCACGCTCGACTTCTAGACCGCGGAACCGCTCGAAAGCCGAACAGACCGTCCTGCGGTAACCAACCCGCGCATATCAGACTGACGACGCGTCGACACCGACACGCTCGTCACCACCGCGCCATCCGGCCAACCGAAGCGGTGTCCACGGCGACGGTCGTGGACACCGCTTCACCATGCCCACTTGACAAACCGCCCTCCATATCAGTGCGGGGGCACGGACTCCGGTGGCGAGATCCGCCGAGGTGATCGCCAGACCTTCGGTCGCCACGCTGGGCAGCAGCCACGTGCCGCGGGCACGCTCGCGTAGCTCCGCGCCGGACCGCGAACCGGCAGCGACCAGGGCCAGCGGCGCGAGCACCAGCCAAGCCACGAGTGCCAGCCCGCCGAGCAGCGTCACCACGGCCAGGTGATCGTTGAAGCGAACGCCGAGCACCGCGCAGGCCGCGACAAAGGTGAACGTCCGCAGCGTGACGTCGGGGTCGCGCGCCAGCGCCGTGAGCTGTGGGAGGCGGGTGGCCACCAGCCTGAGGAAGCCCAGTGCCAGCGCGCCGAAGGCGACCACGGCGAGGATGCTCAGCGCGATACCGAGCCGCCAGTACCCGTGGTCGTACCCGGCGATGGCCACGATCCCCGTCGCCATCACCACCGCGAACGAGTCGGGCGGTGGGTCCCACCCGGCGAACGACGCACCGGCCACTGGCCTATCCTGCCCGACCACTGGCCAATCCTGCCCCGCGAAGTCCCGGACCGCCGGTCGACGCGTTTGACGGGGTACTCGCCTCGAAGCCAACCGATGAGTTCCGATGACTCGGGCGGCCTGGGTTGCTGACTGGTTGACCGAATCTCAGGGAGCAGCGTCGTGGGTAAGATCGTCTCGAACTTCTTCATCTCCCTCGATGGCGTCGTGGAGTCGCCCGACAAGTGGCACTTCCCGTACTTCGACGACGCCATGGGTGCGATCATCGGCGAGGGGATGGTGTCGGCCGCCGCGTTCCTGATGGGGCGGCGGCTGTACGAGCATTGGTCGTCGTACTGGCCGGGTCAGGGTCCGGACGCGCCGTTCTCGGAGTTCATCAACACCATCCCGCTCGACACCGGTGTGCTGAACTTGCGCTACGCGCCGGCATCCTGACGCGTAGTCATGGTCAATAAGGACCTTCGGGGAGGGCGTTGTGCGGGTGGTACTGACGGGGCTCCCGGTTTATCCGCATCTGGTGCCCATGGTGATGCCGGTGGCTCGGGTCCTGGCCGCCGCCGGGCATGACGTGGCTGTGGCTACCGGTTTGGCGATGGCCGAGGAGTTGGAGCGCCAGGGAGTCACCCACTTGCCGCTGCCTCGGATGCTCGGGCCCGGTCAGCTCGGCAGCGACCCGGAATTCGCCCGCAGCATCGGGTTGAGCCCCGAGGGGGTTCCCTTGCCCCCGCTCGAGCCGCTCCCGCCCGGCGAGGCGTTCGGCCGGCTATTCGCCGGCTTGGGTGCGGTCCGCACCGCGGAGGATCTACTCGCCGCCGCCGCCGACTGGCGACCCGACGCCCGTATGGGTACGCCGCCGACGCACAGACGGTGATTGAGGCCGAGGCGCTGGTCCTTCGGGAGATGTTCGCGCGGTATCGCTGGAGCGTGATGCGGCGCGCAGGCACGCCGAGATCCTCGGTGCGCTCAGCCAGGAGAAAACCACCCTGGAGAACAAGGTCGACGAACTACGCGCGTTCGAGGGTGAATACCGCACCCGGTTGACGGCCTACCTGGACTCCCAACTCCGGGAGCTGGCCGGGCGCGGATCCGCCGCACAAGCAGACCTGGTACGCACTCAGCAGGGATTCGCGACCGCCGGTTTCGGGGCGCATGCCCAGCCCGGCGGCCGACAACCGGGGCCATCCGAGCCGTGATGTCATAGCGGCAGTCCGAAGGTGTTGTAGATGGCCTTGTCGACGCGGTCGAGGTCGGCGGGGTCCAGCGCGCCGAGGAACTCTAGCGGCCCCAGCGCGGAGGTGGTCGGAACTTCAGGGTGCTCCTCACCCAGCTCCCGGGGTGGCGGCGCAGTGGTGTACCGCCACCCCGGGTGACCAGGCGTGTCCGCTGATGCGGAAGCTGCCATTTGCACCCGGTGCAGCGATAGAGGTCGCACGTGACATCCGGTCATCAGGGCGCGCAGGGCAGCAGGCCCCTGGAGGGCTCTTGGCCTTGAGGATTCGTCGTTGCGCCGCGGTGACCCTGGCGGCGGACCCCTGACCGACCAGCCCAAGGCGTGTCCAGGAGTACCCGCTCGCCCGTTCGCCGCTGGAGGCCCGGGTGACCGCACGGGGACAGTGTTTGCGTCGCGCCTCCCCCCGCGCCATTTAACGCCCGACCGGGCCGCTGCAGGCCCGCACGGCACCCCTGTTTCGTGGTCGGATTTTGCCTTCAGCTAACCGATCTGGGGCCGATCGGTAACCACGTGCTGCGTAGCGTCTGTGCCATGGTCCCACTCGTTCCCGTGTCTGGCCGCGAGGACGGCAGCGTCGCGCAGCTACGGACCGGACGCAACAACGCTGGCCCCTCGGTCCTTGGCGGTGATCTGGGAGTGCGGCCAGGCGAGTCGGACGCAACGCGAATGCTCGCTGGGGTGCTGCTACTCGCTCTTACCACGATCATCATGGCGCTGGCGTTGTTGTGGTGGCTGACCTGAAACCCGTTAGATAGCCTCGACAGGTAGACAGCCGGGAAGGGACGGATCGGTCACCACGTCAGCTACCGGGGAAGTCGGGGGCCGCCGATCCGGCCACTTACCGACCCCCGCTGCCCCGGTCGCGTGCGGCGCCCTGCGGCCGTTGTCATCGAGCTGACGATCTCGCGATCGTGCCGTGGTCGCTGGTTTGAGCTACTAACTACTTTAGATGAAGAATTACCCACCACTGTGCCCCTACATCGGGCCTATGCTCGAACACACAGTAACCATTTGACACGTCGGGGTCACGGTTGGCGCCCGCGACGAGGGATCAGCGGGGGGGGGGCGGCGTGAGTATTCGACCCGTCGGGGTGGGTACCGGGCACGGCGACGGCACGATTTCGATCATGGCCTGCCCCGATCCGGTCCCCAGGGTGTTGGGTGCATGGGATCGGCTGGTGGACAGCACCGCGGG
>QHBZ01000165.1 GCA_003244055.1 Pseudonocardiales bacterium
AACGCACCGGGGGTGGTGCGGTAATGCCGCACGCCCTCATCACTAACAACAGAGACGTACGCGCAGAAGCGGATTTTTTCGGCTACCAACCTGGTCCGCTTCTGCGCTGTCCCTCCCGAGTCAGGAGTGAACAGTAGTGAGGATACGCAGATCCCCCGGGCCGGGCGCAAGCCCCCTGCCCGGTATGAATACCCACCGCACCGAACAAACACCTACCGCGATCGCTGTGGTGACGGTTGGGGGTGGTCGGTGATGGACGCGCAGATGATTGCCGTGGTGGTTGCCGGTCTCGGCGGGCTGGGTGTGCTGGTGTGGGTGTTGGCCAAGGTCGGTAAGGCACTGATCAAGATTGCGGAGGTACTGGCCGCTGCGGCGGTGGTTCTCCTCGCCGTGTGGCTGATGGTCAAGGCCGTGGTGTGGGCACTTCGTCAGGTAGTCGTGCACTGGCGGACCAGCCTGACTGTGGTGGCGCTGTGGGCGTGGTGGCACTGGTGGGGCTGGTCCTCGCTGGCGGTCATGGTGGGTGTGGTGGCAGGCGTGCTCACCGGATGGCGGCTGGTCAGCCTGGCGTCCTTCGATGCGTGGGCGGGTCGGTGTCTGCGGGCCTGGTGGCTGCGCTGGACGATCTACGCCCCGAAGTTGCCCGACTGGCTGCACGCGTGTGGGCTGAGCGTCACCCAGGACGCGGCGCCGGTCGTGGTGACACTGAGCCCGCTGGGTCGCGCCCTGGGCCGGAGCCGGAGTCGTAGTCGGAGTCGGGTGCGGGCCGAGATTCCCCGTGTCGTCGGGGTGCGGTCGGGTGCGTCGTGGGATGAGGTCCGGGTGCGCCTGGTGCCCGGCCAGAAACCGGAGGGCTTCGACGAGGCCGCCCGGGCGTTGGCGTCGGCTCGGGGGGTGGCGCGCTGTCAGGTCCGGGAACTCACCCCCAACGTGGTGTCGATCGATTTCCAGCGCCGCAACCTGCTCACCAACCCAGTGGCCTGCCCGGATCTCGCCACCCTGGCTGACATTCACGGTGGGGCGGTGGACTTGCGGCGGGTGTGGTCGGGGCGCACCGAGTACGGGCAGGACTGGCATGTTCCGCTGGCCGGGGGTCACACCCTGGTCGCGGGGGCGACCGGGGCGGGCAAGAACTCGGTGATGTGGTGCCCGCTGGTCTCCATCGCCCCCGCGATCCGCGACGGGTGGGTGCGGGTGTCGGGGATCGACCCCAAGGGCATGGAACTGGCCTACGGACGCGGGATCTTCCACCGCTACGCGGTTACCGGCACCGACGCCGTGGCCGTACTCGATGACCTCCTCGACGCGATGAACACCCGCAAAGCCGAGTTCGCTGGGCGGGTTCGCTCGGTGCCGATCAGCCCCACCCACCCCTTGGAGTTGCTGGAGTTCGACGAGATCGGCGCCTTGACCAGGTACACCGACCGCAAGACTCGCGACGCGATCACCGAACGGGTAGCCCTGTTGACCACCCAGGGGCGCGCGTTGGGTTCACCGTGCGGGGCTATGTCCAAGAACCCACCAAGGACACCGTTCCTGTCCGGGAGCTGTTCCCCCGCCGGATCTGCCTGCGCGTCTCGGCGAAATCCCATGTCGGGATGGTCCTGGGGGACCAGGCCTACGAACGGGGAGCGTGGGCCAACCGGATCACCGAAGCCGAGGCCGGCGTCGGCTACGTCTTCGGCGAGGGCATCCGCGAACCGCTGCGCATCCGCGCCGGCTGGGTCCCCGACGAGACGATCAAACACCTCGAAACCTTCGTCACCAACCCCGTGGAGCACGACACCGCGGTACTGCCTTTTCCCACCAAACCCACCGACCCCAGCGGATCAACCCGGGGAGGTGCGGCATGAGCACCCCCACGGAGGCCATGACCGATTCACCGGGTGCGGGCACGCGGGCCGAGCGGATGCGTCAACCCTTGGCCGCCGACGTTGTGGCGGCGGTCGCCGATCAGCATGGGGTGTGTGTGCGGCCGTTCACGATGGAAGTCGGCGATCCCGCGACCGGCGAGTTGCGGTACGTGCCCCTGCCCTGCGGGTCCACCGTTGAGTCGGTGTGTGGGCCGTGTGCGCGTAAGGCCAGGGCGCTGCGGATGGCGCAGTGCCGCGAAGGATGGCACCTGGTTGAAGAACCCACCCTCGACGCTGAGAAACCGACCGAAGAACAGCGGACCCAGCTGACCGCGCGGGCCGATCTAATCCATCTCTACCGCCACGCCGTCGCCGAGGGACGTGATGATGATGCCGATGAGTTCCGGGAGGCCATCCGGGAAGCCGATGACACACTTCGGCAACTCGGGGTGCGGGGGCACTTGCCCTCACCTGACTCCCCGGACAAGCGTTCCCCGAAGCGGTCTACCAGGCGGCGGCAGGACGCACCGAACCTGCCCACCCGCAAGGTCAGCAAGACCACCGTGGGTCGGGAGTTCGCGGGCCGGTTTCGGCCGTCGATGTTCGTCACCTTGACCTGCCCCAGTTACGGGCGGGTGCACCAGGACGGAACCCCGCTCGACCCCGATACTTATGACTATCGGCGGGCCGCCCGGGATGCGGTGCACTTCGCCTCCCTGGTCGATCGCTGGTGGCAAAACTTGCGCCGGGTTGTCGGCTGGGAGGTCCAGTACTTCGCTACCGTCGAGCCGCAGAAACGCGCCGCGCCGCACCTGCACACCGCCTTGCGTGGGTCGATCCCGCACGGGGTGATCCGCCAGGTCACCGCGGCCACCTACCACCAGGTCTGGTGGCCCTACCACGACCAACCCGTCTACACCGACGGTCGGGTGCCGGTGTGGGAACCAACGCTCAAGGCCTTCATCGACCCCGACACCCGCCAACCCCTCACGCCGTGGGACGAGGCGCTAGACGAGGTGGAGGAGCCGGCGCACGTGGTCACCTTCGGGAGCCAAGTGCACTCCAAGGGCATTCTGGGTGGCACCGATGACGCCGGCCGGCACATCGGATATCTCACCAAGTACCTTCTTAAGAGCGTGTCCGAGATCGTCACTCCAGACACCGACGCCCAACACCGCCACTCCGACCGGTTACACGCCGAACTATCCATGACGCCCTGTTCGCCGCGGTGTGCGGTGTGGCTGCTCTATGGGTG
>QHBZ01000166.1:0-132 GCA_003244055.1 Pseudonocardiales bacterium
ACGCCGCCTTGACCGCGGCGCCGTGGTCTTCCACAGCGGGAAACCCGTTAGCGCAGTGTGGATCGTCCAACACGGTCGCGTCGAACTGTCGGTCGGCTCGGGACGACGACGCACCGTGGTGCACATCCTGCG
>QHBZ01000166.1:152-2124 GCA_003244055.1 Pseudonocardiales bacterium
GCCCGCGTCCTGGATGATGCCACCCTGCTGTCGCTGACCGCGGCTGACTTCGAACACCTCCTGGCCACCAGCCTGCCGATTGCCCGCCGCTGGCTATCCAGCGTCGCGCTCCGCCTGGCCGCCAGCCAGAACCGCCTGCTGGGCCTGCTCGGCCGGACCCTGACCGAACAAGTCGCGCAGTTGTTGCTCGACGAGGCCGTCGACTGGCAGGTCCCGCTGCCGCAACGGACCCTCGCCGCGATGCTCGGCGCGCAACGCCCCTCCCTGAACAAGATCCTCAAAGAGCTGGAACGCGACGGGCTCATCGGCGTTCGCTACGCCGCCATCGACATCCTCGACACCGACGCCTTGACCCGACGAGCCGGATGACCTGCCACGTCACGCGCGCGAAGGTCAGGCCGGCTGGCGCGAGAGGCCACGACAGCGCCCGCGGTGGTCATCCCTTCAGAGGTCGTGCTGCGGCCCGACCTGTGGTCAGCGCGGCGGCCAGCGCTTCCAGGTTCTGGCCGCGAGCTTCGATGCCGTAACGCCACCACGCCGCGCCGGCGATCGAGCCGATCAGCCAGAACCCGCCGAGCAGGACGAACATTGAGGTCAGGTTAAGTGCTGTGGCGGTCGCGGCGAGCAGCACTTGGCCGATCACCGCTCCGATCCGGCCGACCCCGACGCTGGCCCCGACACCGGTCGCCCGCAGGTGGGTGGGGAACAGCTCGGAGAAGGTCGGGTAGGCCGACACCCACGCGCAGGTCGCGAAAGAACGCTGCGACGGTGAACGCGGCGAGCACCGCGCCAGCCGAGCCGGTGCCCGCGGCGGCTGCCACGCCGAGCATTCTCAGCGCCGCCAGCAGGTAGGACAGCGTGACGGTGGGCTTGCGGCCCAGCCAGTCGAGCCCGAAGGACACCACGATCCCCCCGAGCAGCGCACCGAGGTTGGCGATCAGGAAATACACCGGCAGGGCGGCGTCGCTGACCGGCACGGCGCCGGTGGCCGAGGAGAACACGAAGATGCTCATCAGTACAGGATCAGGGTCGCGACGAACAGCCGCTTGCGGCCGAACCGGTCGGCGAGGTATCCGAACCCGATCGCGCCGAGGCCGATGCCGACGAACCACACAATGTTGATCACAACGGCCTGCCCGCTGCCCAGACCGAACTCCGCCTGAATCCCCGGGATCACCGAGCCGATGATCTGAACCTCGAAAGCATCCAGCATCCAGCCCAGGCCCAGCGCCACCGCGATCCTGGTGTGCATCGGCCGCCACGCGGCCTGATCGAGTCGACGGCTCAACGACGTTCCTCCTCAGCACTGCGGCCTGCCGAAGCACCCGCGCGCGGCCCCCCGCACAGTGGGAGACGCCCACGACGCCTCGCTGATTGCGGCGATGCGAGGTGGAGGGAAATCAGGGAATAGATTTGACGACTGTGGGTGCAATCACGTGCGGGTGTCCGGCGTCTGGGGTAGATGTGCGGGATACGGGGGGACAGGTCACGTGAGCGGTAGCCCCAGCGGGGATGATCATCGGGTGTTCCTGGATGCCACCATGCCGCATCTGGATGTGGTCTACCGGATCGCCCGGCATGCGGGTGCGGACTGGTGCACGGCGCAGGATCTGGTGCAGGAGACCTACCTGCGGGCCTTCGCCCATTTCGGGCAGCTCCGGGGTGGGGACGTGCGGGCCTGGCTGGCCGCGATCTGCGTGAACGTGGCCCGGTCGGAGACCCGGCGCCGGCGGCGCCGACCGGTGGAGGTGCCCGAGACCGAGGCCGAGGAGATCGCCGGTGCGCCCGACGAGGTGGCCGAACAGGCTCTGGCGTCGCTGGATCGCGACGCGATCGAAGCCGGCTTGGCGCGGCTGCCGGCCGAGCAGCGGTGGTGCATCCTGCTGATGGATGTGGCCGGGTACACCGCCCGGGAGACCGCGGAGATCCTCGGGTGCCCGCGGGGCACGGTGCTGGCGCGGGTGCATCGCGG
>QHBZ01000167.1:0-32944 GCA_003244055.1 Pseudonocardiales bacterium
CGCGGGGTGACCGAGGAGACCACCACCGGCGTGCACCGGTTGTACCAGTTGGCCGCGGCGGGGGAGTTGTTGTTCCCAGCGATCAACGTCAACGACTCGGTGACGAAATCGAAGTTCGACAACAAATATGGGTGCCGGCATTCGCTGGTGGACGGGATCAACCGGGCGGTGGATGTGTTGATCGCCGGGAAACTGTGCGTGATATGTGGGTATGGCGATGTCGGCAAGGGGTGCGCGGAGTCACTGCGGGGCCAGGGCGCTCGGGTCGTGGTAACCGAGGTGGACCCGATCTGCGCGTTGCAGGCGATGATGGACGGTTTCACGGTCGACACCCTGGATAACGTGGTGGGCCGCGCGGACATCATCGTCACCGCCACCGGGAACAAGGACATCGTGACCGTGGACCATATGTCGCGGATGAAGCACCAGGCGATCCTGGGCAACATCGGGCACTTCGACAACGAGATCGATATGGCCGGATTGGAACGCCGGTCCGGAGCCCGCCGGTTGGTGATCAAGCCGCAGGTCGATGAATGGACCTTCCCGGATGGGCATTCAATCATCCTGTTGTCCGAGGGACGGCTGCTGAACCTGGGCAACGCCACCGGGCACCCCAGCTTCGTGATGTCGAACTCGTTCTCCAACCAGGTGATCGCCCAGATCGAGCTGTTTACCAAGCACAAGGAATACGACCGGGAGGTCTACACCCTGCCCAAGGCGCTCGACGAGAAGGTGGCCCGGATCCACGTCGAGGCACTCGGCGGTGAGCTCACCAAGCTGACCAAAGAGCAGGCCGAGTACATCGACGTCGACGTCGAGGGCCCCTACAAGCCCGCCCACTACAGGTACTAGGGCGCGCCGGCGCTGCATGATCACTGATTATGTGCGTTAGGTGACAAGATATGTCGCTCCGCGCACAGAAGCAGTGATCATGGTGTCGCGACCGCGAAGGGAGTCCGTCGATGGCGTTTCCTAGCGATCTTGAGATTGCGCGCGGGGCCACTCTGACGCCGCTGGTGGAGGTCGGCGCCGCGATGGGGCTAGGCCCGCACCTGCTCGAGCCCTACGGCGAGCACGTCATGAAGGTCAAGACGGCGGCCATCGACGAGCTGGCGCAGGCGCGCCGGGCCAAATACGTGGTCGTTACAGCCATCACGCCGACCCCGCTCGGTGAGGGAAAGACGACCACCACCGTCGGGCTGGGCCAGGGCTTCGCGCATATCGGCAAGCGGGCCACGGTCGCGATCCGGCAACCGTCGATGGGGCCCACGTTCGGGATCAAGGGCGGGGCGGCGGGTGGCGGCTACAGCCAGGTCGTGCCCATGGAGACGCTCAACCTGCACCTCACCGGGGACATGCACGCGGTGACCGCCGCGCACAACCTGCTGGCCGCGATGGTCGACAACCAGCTGCAGCAGCGCGACGGCGTCGACCTCGACCCGCACGGCATCACCTGGAACCGGGTGCTCGACGTCAACGACCGGGCGTTGCGCAACATCGTGATCGGGCTCGGATCCCGCCTCGATGGCACGCCCCGGCAGAGCAGCTTCGACATCACCGCGGCCAGCGAGGTGATGGCGGTGCTGGCGCTGTCCACGTCGCTGCAGGACATGCGGGCGAGGCTGGGCCGGATCGTGGTCGCCCAGACGCCCGACGGGAAGCCGGTGACGGCGGAGGACCTGCACGCCGCCGGGGCGATGACGGTCATCATGCGCGAGGCGATCAAGCCCAACCTGCTGCAGACGCTGGAGGGCACTCCGGTGCTGGTGCACGCCGGGCCATTCGGCAACATCGCGCACGGCAACTCCTCGGTGATCGCCGATCTGATCGGCATCCACTGCGGTGACTACCTGGTCACCGAGGCCGGTTTCGGGGCCGACATGGGCGCCGAGCGCTTCTTCAACATCAAGTGCCGCGCGTCAGGGCTGCGACCGGACGCGGCGGTGCTGGTGGCCACGGTCCGCGCGCTGAAGGTGCAGTCCGGCAGGTACAAGGTCAGCGCCGGTCACCCACTGCCCGAAGCCATGCTGGCGGAGAACCCCGACGACGTCCACGCCGGCGGGGCCAACCTGCGCAAACAGATCGAGAACGTGCGGATCCACGGCGTCTCACCGGTGGTGGCGATCAACGCCTTCCCGACTGATCACCCCTCCGAGCACGCCGCCATCCGCGAGATCGCCGACAGCATGGGTGCCCGCTGCGCGGTGTGTACGCACTTCGCCGAGGGCGGCAAGGGGGCCGCCGAACTCGCTGCCGCGGTCGCCGAGGCCGCCGACGAGCCGTCGCAGTTCGCTTTCCTGTATCCCAACGACGCGACGTTGCGGGAGAAGATCCTCACCGTGGCGTTGCGGGTGTATGGGGCCCAAGGCGTCGAGTACGACTTCAAGGCCTCCCGGCAGCTCGAGAGCTACGAGCGCAACGGTTTCGGGAAGCTGCCGGTGTGCATCGCCAAGACGCACCTGTCGATCTCGTCGGACCCGGCGCTGAAGGGTGCCCCCACCGGATGGGTTCTGCCGGTGCGCGAGGCGCGGGCCTCGGTGGGTGCCGGGTTCATCTACCCGATCTGCGGGGATATGCGCACCATGCCGGGTCTGAGCGCCAACCCCGGGGCGACCCGCATCGACATAGACTCCCGAGGCGAGATCGTCGGCCTGTCGTGATTCCTGCTCGAAGCGCACCCTTGCTCGACTGTTCGGTCGCTGACCTGCTGGATCGCCTCGCCGCGAAACAGCCCGCGCCGGGTGGCGGTGGCGCCGCGGCGATCACCGCCGCGATGGCCGCCGGCCTGCTCGGGATGGCTGTGCGGTTCTCCACCGCGCAGCTGGTCGACTCGCCGGGCCGGGCGGCCTACGCCGACCGGGTCCGCAACCAGGTCGCGGCTCTCGCCGAGCGCGACGCCGAGGCGTACGGGGTGGTGCTCACCGCCTTCGCGCTGCCCCGCGAGCCCGACCCGGACGTGCGCCGCAGGCAGATCCGGCGCGCGCTGGAACGGGCCGCCCAGGTGCCTGCGGAGATCGCCGAGGTGGCAAGCGGTATCGCGATCGAAGCGGTGGAGGTGGCCCAGCGGGGCAACCCCAACCTGCGTGGCGACGCCTTCGCCGCGGCGACCCTGGCCGTGGCCGCCGCGCGGTCGGCCGCCGAGCTGGTCCGCATCAACGTCGAGCTCGGCAAGCTCGGTGGTGACCTGGCCGACCGCGCCGCCCACGCCGCCGATACCGCCGCCACGGCGGTCGCTGCTCTCGGCTCGCATACCACTTCCTGAGCCAGGTTATCCGGACTGCTGAGAGCAGCGGGGCTGCTGCTGGCGACACCCGCGCTATCGGGGCGAGGGTAGGCCGAGTGGACAACGCCGCCTTGACGTGGCTACATTTAAACGCTACAACGTGGCCACAAGGGGGTAGGTCTATGGAGGTGGGTATCCGAGCGTTGCGTGACGGGCTGAGTCGGCATCTGGCCGAGGTTCGCCGCGGACGCACGGTGACCGTGACGGACCATGGGCGGGTGATCGCTCGGATCGTGCCGGCGGGTATGCCTACGGTGCTGGAGCAACTCATCGCCGAGGGGCGGGTACAGCCGGCGAGGCAACGCAAGCGCCCGGCGCCCGATCCCGTCGCCGCTGCCGGCACGGTGAGTGATCTCGTACCCGAGCAGCGTCGTTGATCGGCTACTTCGACACGTCCGCATTCGTGCCGTTGCTGATCGCGGAACCGTCGAGCGGATTGTGCCGGCGACTGTGGGACGACGCCGACGCGGTAGTGACCACTCGGCTGACGTATGTCGAGGCCGCTGCCGCGCTCGCGCAAGCGCTACGACTGGCGCGGCTCACACCGCAGAGCTACCGGGCAGCGGTTCGCATCCTTGATCGGTTGTGGGATGAGTTCGAGGTAGTGGACGTGGATGACCGGGTCGTACACCGAGCGGCCCACCTTGCCCACACCTGTGCATTGCGAGGTTATGACGCGGTGCACTGTGCATCCGCGGAGCAGTTGAGCGACGGCGACTTGGTCGTGGCCGCCGGTGACCGGAGACTGCTCGACGCGTGCACGTCACTGGGCATGGCGACCGCCGACGTCACCGACCCTGCATCGAGTTGACTGGTGCTCGTGGGCCTTGACGGCTCGGTGGTTGCCCTGACCTCAGCTTGGATTGATGATCGTCACCGGATAGTGCCAGCTGGTGCCGGTGCCTCGGTACTGCTCGACCGGGACGGGCTGCACGCCCTCGCGCAGGTGATCGCGGCATAGGATCCCGTGGAGATGGTCGACTTCGTGGGCGACCAGGCGGGCGATCCCGCATTCGAAGATGGTGATGCGGTGATCACCGGTGACGTCTTGGTGTTCGACGTGAATGACCATCGGGCGGGGAACCAGGCAGCGGACATCGAAGAAGCTCAGGCAGCCTTCGTATTGCTCGTCGCTGTCTTCGCTGCTTTCGATGACCTGGGGATTGAGCAGGGTGATCACGTCGTCGCTGCCGGGCGGTCGGACGATGGCCGCGGATCGTTGTGGGCAAGAAAGTGACCGACCCGGAGTTGCTGGCCGAGGTTGGGGATGTGCCGGACGACGAGTACGTGGTCGAGATCTCGGCCTCACTGGGCTCCAAGTTGTGACCGTGCTGCTCGACGAGGTCGGCCTCGACGATTACACGGACCGTTTCGAGTTCGAGGCGTTCCGGCAGGAGGTTCGTGACCAGTACGACGTGTCCAGCGACGGCGGCGACTTCGCTCGCTACCTGGCGGGTGAGGCACACCCCGACCCGGCCGTCGTGGGGCTGTGGCGTGAATGGCTGCGCGACCAGCGCCGACGTGGTCGGGCTGTACGTCGGGTTCGTGTGCTGTACGGGCCTCCAAGCAGGTACGTGTCTTACGAATGTGAGTGGGCTTACCCTCACAGCGTCGACGCGGGTGAGGATATTCGGGTGCTGGATCTCGTCGAACACGAACCGCCAGCGGGACTGATCGGGGAGGAGTTCTGGTTACTGGACCGCTCCCGTGCCGTGGAGATGTGCTACGACCACGCTGGCCGGTTCCGGCACGGACGAACAGCGGAGGACTCCGACGCGGGCCAGTGGGTTGCGTGCCGTCGGTGATGACCTGGGCCATCAAGTCCTGGTCAACCGCTGGCTCAGCGGGCCGCAACGCCGTTACCACGAGCAGCGGCAACCCGTCCAACCTCGGCATGAGATAGGCCAAGAAACGCAACGATGACGAATCCGACCAGTGCAGATCGTCGATGACCAGCATCAATGGAGTTTGCGCCAAATTCGCCGTCAGCCAGAACAGTCCATGCAGCAACGCGAATGACCTATCTGCGACAGTCGCGGCTGCGTCGATCTGGTCGAGGAGAACTGCGGCCGGCCGGGCAGCACCGGCGAGCAGATCGTTGCGCTCGGCTCTGTCCGCACCGGCCAAGGCCGGTTCGAACAGCTGACGTACCACACCGTAGGCGAACTCGCGTTCAAGCGCTGAACCGCGCGCGGCCAGCACGCGCATGCCGGTCCGTTGCGCGTGGGCTCGGGCCGCGGCCAGTAGCCGGGTCTTGCCGACACCTGCCGCGCCCTCCACCGTGACGAGCTGACCTGACCCCTGACACGCCGCAACGATCAGCCCGTCCAAAGCCTGTAGCTCACGTTCGCGTTCCAAGAGCTCCAGATCCTGCGCCAGCCGCCAAGCTCCCCGGGAGCTGCTGAGTTCGACCAGCTCAGGTCTCCTATCGGGGAGAGTCGATCGCAGGCTGAGGTCATTGGTCAGAATGGCTTGGTGCAGAAATCGCAGTTCCGGGCCGGGGCCGATGCCCAGTTCCCCGGCTAGCAGGGTACTGAGTGTGTGATAGCACTCCAATGCCTCGGCTTGGCGACCCGAGCGGTAAAGAGCAAGCATGCGTTGCCCCCAGAATCTTTCCCGCAGGGGATGATGCGTCGTCAGTTCGCCCAACTCCGCGGTCATGTCCTGATGGCGGCCCACAGCGAGGGCAGTATCGATGCGCAGTTCTCGGGCCAGGAGCCACTGCTCAGCCAGCCTCGGAAGGACCTCCCGGTGCAGGACCTCCGACGGCACATTCGACAATGGCTCACCGCGCCACAGGCCCAGCGCATCAGACAACAGCGCGGATGCGCGGTCCGCCCGGCCCTCGGCAGTCGCGGTTCTGGCCTGACGAACCAGAGCTTCGAAACGATGCAGATCGAGGACATCGCCAGCCAGATCAATGCAATATCCCTCAGGGCAGGTAACGATCGGACCGGTCGCTGAAGTAGTGTTCAACGCCTGGCGCAACCGCATCACATAACTACGCAGGGTGCCCTGGGCGCCGTCCGGCACGGCGTTGCCCCACAGCCGGGTAATCAACTGATCGACGGTGACGACGCGGCCGGGATCGACCAGCAACGAGGCGAGAACCACCCGCTGCTTGGCCGCCGGGACCGGCACCGCACATCCACCGGCCGCTACCACCTGCAGCGGGCCCAGCAGCTTGAACTCAAAACTCGCTCTCACCCCGACCCCCCAAGACCGCGGGTAAACCCGGCGGGCCCCGGACACCACCCCCTTGTCCCGGACCACCCTGGCGTGATCGTCCTCCGCGACCGGGAAGGACAATGGTCGAGCAGGTGGGCGCCGTCGCGGCGCTGTGGAGGTTTCCGGTCAAGTCCATGTTGGGCGAGCAGCTCGACGCCGCCGAGGTGGGCAGCTCCGGTCTTGTCGGCGACCGCGCCTATGCGCTGATAGACGACACGACCGGCAAGGTCGTGAGCGCGAAGAATCCGAGGCTGTGGCCGAACATGCTCGGCTGTCGGGCGAGCTTCCTCGAGCCGCCCCGCGCGGGCGAGGACCCACCGCCGGTACGGATCACGCTTCCCGATGGCACGTCGGTGACCAGCGACGAGCCCGATGTCGATACCGTTCTCTCCGATTTCCTCGGACGCAAGGTACGGCTGGTGCGGGCCGCACCGGCGGACCTCACCATCGATCAGTACCACCCCGACGTCGACGGGCTGGACCCGGCGGGGCATCGCGACACGATGGTCGAGGCGCGGATAGGATCGTCGTTCTTCGCGGAGGTGGGTCTCCCGTCACCGGTCCCTGACGGTTCCTTTTTCGACCTCTTCCCGCTCTCGGTGCTGACCACTTCCACCCTCGACCGGGTGCGCGGGCTGGCGCCACAGAGCCCTGTCGACGAGCGTCGTTTCCGCATGAATGTCATCGTGGCCTCGACCGGCTGGGGATTCGTCGAGAACGCTTGGCTCGACCACCGTCTGGTGATCGGCGACGTCGAGATCGACGTCATGCTCCCCGATCCGCGGTGTGTGATGACCACCCTCGCGCAAGAGGACCTACCGCACGACACGAATGTTCTCCGCACCCTCGCCCGACACAACAGGATCGCCGTCGGCGGCGACGGGTTGTTCCCCTGCGCGGGTGTCTACGCAGTGGTCGCATCACCAGGGATGATCCGACGCGGCGATCAGGTGGTACTCAACTAAGCCGAGGAGGACTGCGATCGTCCCCCAACTCCCGGAGGTCTGAGCCTTGTGACAAGCGTCCGCACACAACCATCGTCCGCCACCTCCGCGGCGTCATTGGAGCTGCGGACCGGCGCGCTCGGGTTCCCGGCGCTACTCGCCCAGCCGATCGTTCTCATCTCACCCACGATGACTGCGGTCCTCATCATTCCGTTGGCCTTCTCGAATGCCGGGCAGGGCACCTGGCTAGCCTATCTGTTCGGCACTGCGATGCTGCTGTTCGTAGTGTTCAACCTCAACCAGTTCGTCCGTCGATCCACCTCCCCCGGCTCGATGTACGCTTACACCGGGCGCGGCCTCGGTGCGGTCGACGGTGTCCTGTCCGGGTGGACATTGATCTGGTCGTACCTGTTCATCGGGGTGGCCGGCATGACCGGTTTCACCATCTTCTCTCGGCAGTTCCTCGACATTGTCGGAATTCACACTGCCATCCCGTCCTTCGTCTTCTTTGCGATCAGCTCAGTGGTTTGCTGGACGTTGGCGGTGAAGGATATCCGACTGTCCTCCGTGCTGACCATCATCCTCGAAGGACTCTCGGTGTTGTGCATTCTGGCGCTCGCCGCAATTGTGCTCTTCAAGCACGGCATCGCGGTCGACTCCGCCCAGGTGCACCTTAAGGGAGTGACGTTTCGCGGCATGAGCCTCGCTGTCGTCGCCTGCATCTTCAGCCTGGTCGGCTTTGAAAGCGCCACCGCACTGGGCGGCGAAGCCCGCAACCCCTTGCAGGCCATTCCGAGGGCGGTGATCTGGAGCCTCGTCCTCACCGGCTTGTTCTTCGTCTTCATGGGTTACGTCGAAGTGTTCGGCACCCGGGGTCAGCACGACACCCTGGACACCCTCACCACCCCGCTGAACACCCTCGCCGACCTCAACAACGCGGGCTATTTCAAGCTCCCGCTCTCGCTCGGCGCGATGATCAGCTTCTTCGCGCTCTCCCTGTCGTGTCTGAACGCGGGTGCCCGGATCATTTACCCGATGGCCCGGCACTCAGTCTTTCCGGCCCGGCTCGGCACGGTGCACACCTCCAACGCGACCCCCGGCCGCGGCGCTCAGTGCGTACATCCTGCTGATGTTCGCGGTCCCGGCCACCTGGTCCACGCAGACCGAGGTGCTCACCGTCTTCAACGACGCCGGCACGCTGGCCGCGTTCGGATTCCTGCTGGCCTACTTCATGGTGTCCGTGGCCGCCCCGCTTCACCTGCGAGAACTGGGCGAACTCAGGCCCGGCAACGTGGCGGTGGCGGTACTCGCTGTGGTGTTCCTGCTGGTCCCGACAGTCGGCAGCTTCTACCCGCTGCCCGCCTACCCGGTGGACCTCTTCCCGTACATCTTCCTGGCCTACCTGGCGGTGGGAGGCGCCTGGCTGTTCATCGCCTCGCGCAGGAGACGCGGCATCCTGATCGAGATCGAAACCGACCTGGAGCGAGACTCGACTCACGGGGGCGCTGTCCGCACCGAGTCGCCGTCCTAGCGGTCCCATGAAATGCGCTAGAATTGCGTACATGACGACGTTGCCGGTGGCGGAGGCTCGCGCTCAGCTGTCCCGACTTGTGGATGAGGCGGAGACCACCCACGAGCGGTTCGAGATCACCCGCAACGGGCACCGGGCAGCGGTACTGCTGGGCGCTGAGGATTACGACGCCCTACGCGAGACCATCGCCGTGTTGTCTGATCCGGAGCTTCTTGCCGCGCACGTCGAGGGCCGGCTGGCGCTGGCGGCGGGGGACTACGTCGATGCCGAACACCTCGCGGAAGGCATGCGCGATGCGGGCCGACTGCCACGCCCGCGGTAGTGGCTCAACACGACGATCGACAGTCGTGCGGTGATGGAGATCGGCGGTACCGTCTGCTGGTCTCCGGACCTGCCGTCAAGGCGCTCACCAGCGGTCTACCGGAGAAGGTGGCCACCGCGGTGTACGAGTTCATCACCGGAGCCCTGCTCGACAACCCACACAGGGTAGGCAGGCCACTCGACCCGCCGCTCGCCCCGGCCTACAGTGCTCGGCGCGGTACTTACCGGGTGATCTACCTCATCGACGACGAGCGGTGCTATGTCGAAGTCACCGCTGTCAGGCATCGCGCCGACGCTTACCACACCTGACAGCGACTAGTGGCCTGGGGCGACCGGGACGCGCAGCCGCAGGACGGTGCCGCGGCCGCGGGCGCTGTCCGCGGTGAGCTGCCCTCCTAGTAGCTCGGCGCGCTGCTGCATGCCGGGCAGGCCGTAACCCACCGGTCCGGCTCGGCCGGCAGCACTGGCCGGGTCGAAGCCGACGCCGTCGTCAGAGATCTCGAGCAGGACCGCGCCGGCGACCACCGAAAGCCGGAGCTGGACGTGCTCAGCGCGGGCATGCTTCAGCACGTTCTGCAGCGCCTCCTGAGCGATCCGGTAGATCGCGGTCTCAGCGTGCTCGGGCAGGTCGGTCGTCACCGCGTCCACTGCGACATTGGGCAGAGGGATGGAACGAGCGAGGCTCTCCAGGCTGGCGGCCAGCCCGAGGTCATCCAGTACCGGCGGGCGCAGCCCGGCGATGGCCTGGCGGGTCTCGTCCAGCGCCCCGGCGGCGAGCTCCTGGGCGCGGGCGATCTGCTCGGCGGCGCCGGCCGGGTCTGCGGCCACCGCGTCCGCCGCCGCGGAGAGGTGAAAAGACAGGCTGACGATGCGCTGGCTGATGCCGTCGTGGATCTCACCCGCGAGGCGGCGTCGCTCGGTTTCGCCCAGCAGCACGATCTGCTCGGCGAAGCGCTCCATCGCCGCCTCCCGCTCGGCGAGCTTGCTTTGCAGGCTGGCGTTCTCGATGGCCCCGGCCATCAGACCCGCAACCGTGCTCAGCAGCTCGACGTCGGCCTTGGTGAACTCGCGGCGGTCACGGGTATGCACGTTGAGCACACCAACGAGGTCGCCTGGTCGAGTGATGATCGGCACCGACGCCATCGATGTGAAGTCTTCCCCGCGCAGCTCGGGGATATAGAGGTAGCGCGGGTCTGCGCGCTTGTTGTCGGTGATCACCGTCGGTTCGCAGTGTGCGGCGACCCACCCGGATACGCCATCGCCCACCGGCAGCTCGATCCGCCGGGCGAACTGGTCGAACGGGGGGGTGGCGCCGCGCAGCTGCAACAGTCCCCGCGGCTCGTCGAGCAGGTGCACGAAGCACACGTCGGTAGAAGTGGTCTCGGTGATCAGATCGGCCACTCGCTGGACGACCCCGTCGAGGTCGAGGCCCGCCGACAAGATCTCGATCACGCGGTGCAGCAGCTGGGCATCGGAATCGGCATCGGCCAGGCCCAGCCGCGAGTGAATCACTGGAACACTCCCTCCCGCAGCGCCGCGGCGACCGCGCCGGAGCGGTCCGGGACGTTGAGCTTGCGGTATATGCCACG
This sequence comes from Pseudonocardiales bacterium, assembly GCA_003244055.1. Lineage (GTDB taxonomy): Bacteria > Actinomycetota > Actinomycetes > Mycobacteriales > Pseudonocardiaceae. The sequence continues at coordinate 10,897 of QHBZ01000167.1, forward strand.
AGCATGAGTCTTGACGGTCTCCTCGCTGACGGTGAGCCGCCCGGCGATGGCGCGGTTGGACAGGCCGGCCACCATCAGTGCGAGCACCTCGCTCTCGCGCTGGGTCAGCCCGAGATGCGCCCCGGGCCAGAACTCCCCGCCGCGTAGCTGAGCCACCGACATCGCGACCTTCGTCGCCAGGCTGGGGTCGATCAGAACCTCGCCGTGATGGATCCGGCGCAGGTGATCCACCAGCTCCGCACCGCGCACCCGCTTGAGCAGGAAACCGGCTGCACCGAGCCGTAGCGCTTGGTAGAGGTATTGCTCGTCGTCGTAGACGGTCAGGAACACGACCTTGCAACGGGGTTGGCGCTTGCGGATCTCCGCGCACAGATCGAGCCCGCTGGAGCCCCGTAACCGGACGTCGAGCAAGGTGATATCAGGCTCCTGGCCAGTGATGATCTTCAAAGCGAGGTCCGGTTCGGTGGCCTCACCGACGATCTCCACCTGTTCGGAATAGACAGCCAGCATCGCCCGAAGCCCGTCGAGCACCATCTGATGGTCGTCCACAACAACCAACCGCAACGGGCCCGCTGGCCTGCTCATGGCAACAGCCTACGCACGGCCGGTAGTCCCGGAGGGGATCAATCTCGGAGGGGTCGTCGTTGAATCGCGGTGTCGTCGCGAGCACACCTCAGGAGCCCGGGGCCGGCAGTGCTGGCATGGCCGTCAGCTCGGCTGCGGGGGGCAAATCCAGCGCCAAGTACAATAGGTCAACTGTCCCCCCCGAGGGTTGGTCATGTGAGTCAGATACCCGAGATATCCGCTGCCGAGGTCGTTGCCGTCGGCGCGGATCCTGAGAGCGGTCGCGAGCGGGTGATGCGAGCGGCATATGACCTGTTCAGCCGCCAGGGCACCCGCACTGTCGGGGTGGACGCGGTGATCAGCAAGGCGGGCGTCGCAAAGATGACGCTATACCGCAACTTCGCGTCCAAAGATGATCTGATTCTCGCCTTCCTCGAGCGCCGCGAGACGCTCTGGACCCACGGTTGGGTGCGGTCGCAATCCCAGCTTCGGGGCGATACCCCGGTACAGCGCCTACTGGCTATTTTCGAGATCTTCGGTGAGTGGTTCGCCCAACCGGACTTCGAAGGCTGCTCATTCATTACCACGCTGCTCGAGGTCACCAACCGGGACAGCGCGGTTCGCCGGGCGAGTGTTCAGCATCTGGCGAACATCCGCGGTTACCTGTGTGAGCTCGCGACGCAAGCCGGTGTGGCGGATCCCGATTCGTTCGCCCGCCAGTGGCACATCCTGATGAAGGGATCGATCGTCGCCGGGGCCGAGGGTGACACCCAAGCCGCCGCACGGGCCCGCGAGCTCGGCATTCTCCTGCTCAATAAGCACGGACTCACCGCCGAATAGCCGAATACCTGGAAGGATCGGCTACCAGGAGGCGACACCGTGGATGCACCGCAGCCGCACACCGTGTTGGCGGAGCTACTCGCCAGCCAGGTGGTGGTCTGCGATGGCGCAATGGGCACGATGCTGCATACCGCCGGGGTACCGTTGGACCGCTCGCTACCCGAGCTGAACCTGTCGCGCCCGGCCCTGGTGCGTGACCTGCACGCGGCGTATGTCAGCGCGGGAGCCCGGATCCTGCAGACCAACACCTTCGGCGCGAACCGCCTGCGGCTGGCTGCTGCCGGTCTGGAGGACAGCGTCTCCGAGATCAACATCGCGGGCGCCCGGCTGGCCCGCGAGGCCGCTCAGCGCGCTGGGCACCAGGTGCTGGTCGCCGGGTCGGTCGGGCCGGCGGTCAGCGCTCCCGCGGTGCGCCGGGTACCGGCGAGCGACCGGGCGCAGACCCTGCGTGAACAGATCGCGGCGTTGTGCGACTGGGTCGACCTGCTGATCCTGGAGACCTTCGGCGATCTGGAGTCCCTGGTGCAGGCGGTCGGGGTGGCTGCGTCGGAAAGTGACCTGCCGGTGGTGGCCCAGCTGACCTTCGGCGACGACGGCCGGACCCTGCGCGGGGAGGATCCCGCGGTGGCGGCTGCGGTGCTCTCCGAGCTGCGGGTGACCGCGATAGGTGCAAACTGCACAGTCGGCCCCGCAGTCCTGCTGGATGTGGTCGCTGAGCTGGTGCGTGCCACGGACCTGCCGGTCTCCGTTCAACCCAATGCCGGCCTGCCACAACGGCTCGGTAGCCAGGTTCGCTACGCGCGCAACGCGGCGTACTTCGGGCAGGCCGCGCAACGATTCGTCGCCGCCGGGGCGACCCTGGTGGGCGGGTGCTGCGGGACGACACCCGCCCACGTACGGGCGATCTCCCAGGCGATCGCCGCGCTGCCCCCGGTTCGTCGCAGCCCGATCTCGCGCACTGCGACGCCGCCCGCCACACCGGGCCGGGAGGTGCCGCCGGCTCCCGGTTGGCCGGCACACTGGGCGGGCGAGCTGGTCGTAGCCGCCGGGTTGCCGGCACCCAACGGCCCGCAGGTGTCCCAGTTCCTGCAGCGGGCGACCACGCTGCGTGCGGCCGGCGCGGGAGTGCTGGCCATCATCGAAGCGGCGCCGCCGGCGGCCCGGATCAGCCCGGTGGGCGCCGCCGTTGTGGTCAGCGAGCGGGTGGGCAGCGCGGTGCTGTTGCCGGTGGAGTCCGCCGACCGGAACCTCGCCGCCCTGCAGGCCGACATGCTCGGCGCGCACGCCCTCGGGCTGCGGATGGTGGTGTGCCGGACCGGCAGCGTGCGGGTGTCCGGCGACTACCCCAGCGCTGGATCAGGATCGCCCTGGGATGTCGATTCTGTCGGGCTCGTTTCCATGCTGGCGGCGCTCAACGAGGGCATCGACTGGCGAGGCGTCCCCATCGCCGAGCGGACCCGGTTCGTCATCGGCGCCGCGCTGGACACCGCTGCCAGTGATCTCGCCCACGAGCTGGACCGGGTCGAGGCGAAGCTGCACGCTGGGGCGCACTTCCTGGTCACCGACGTGATCTACGACGTCGAGGCGGCGAGCCGGGTGCTCGGCGCGCTACGGGCTCGCGGGGTGGCCCTGCCGGTGCTCGCGACGCTAGCGCCATTCGAAGACGTCCAGACCCTGCAACGGCTGTCCTACGAGATGCCGGAGGTGTCGATCCCACTGTCTGTGTTGGCGGCCGCAAGGCGCAACCGGGATAGTCCCGAGCAGACCATCGAACAGGCAGTAGGCGCTGTGGAGAAGTTGCGGCACCTGATCTCAGGTGTCGTGGTGCACGTACCCAGCGGGATGGACGAGCTGGCGGCGCAGCTGGTGAACGCGCTCACCCAGCTCCGGGACAAGCTGTGACCAGCGCGGGAGCCTACGAACCGGTACCTGACCGGGACGCGGCAGGGGGGCGCAACGGCCTGTCCAGGGAGAACTCGATCTACCGGCGAACCATGGCGGTCTGCGACGAGCTGGCCGATGCGGCGCTGGGCGGGGCAGACCCGGTACGGCTCACCGAGGTGTTCGCCCGGTTGGTCGGCAAGCGGATCGTGTTGCTGGACAACGGATTCCGGCTGCGGGCCCAGGCCGGCGGATCGGGGCCGTTACGGGGGCTGCGCTGGAACCGCACCGATCCCAGCGTCGACCGGTTACTCAGCGCGCTGGAGGCCGCGCGACGGCCGCTGCGGATCCCGGCGATCCCCGGTTCGCTGCTGGACCAAGCCTGCTTGGTGACGCCCGTCGTCGTCCGCGAGACCACCCTCGGGTATCTGCTGGTGCTCGACGAGGGTCCCGACGCCAGCAGCTACGGGGCAGCGCCCGACGACGCGGAGTTCCTCACCATCACCTACGCGGCCACGCTGTTCGCGTTGACGCTGGCCCATGAACAGACCAGCGCGGAGCTGGACCTGCGCTACCGCAGTAGCGTGGTTGACGTTCTGGTCTCGGGTCATTTCCTCGATGCCCAGGATGCCCGGCGCAAGGCCCGGTCGCTGGGTCTGCGTGATGACACCGTATTGCGCATCGCGATGCTGCGCCCGGCGCCGTCGGACCCTGGCCGGGTCCACGAAAGCTGGCCGCAGGGCGATTGGGCGCAGCGGATCGTGTCGATATTGCCGGGCGCGGCCGCAGCGGAGCGCGACGGCGGGCTGGTGATGATCGTCCCGGGTGACCCCAGTCCGGAGGCATTCGCGGCGCTGTGCCGGCTGGGTCATGGCGCCACCTGCGGGGTGAGCGAGCAGGTGGACTCCCCGGAGCTCGTTCCCCGTGGGGTGCGCCAAGCCGAGCGGGCGATCGACCTCGGGTTGCGGCTGGGTCGAGCCGGGCAGCTGGTTCGCTATGACGAGCTGGGCATCTACCGGTTGCTGTGCACCATCGGCGATATGCAGCAGTTGATGGATTTCGCCCGCGGCGTGCTCGGGTCGTTGCTCGACTACGACACCGAGCACCGTACCGAGCTGGTGCGCACCCTGTCGGTGTACTTACACCACCACGGCAGTCACAAGCAGTCCGCCCGGATGCTGCACCTGCACACCAACACCGTCGCCTACCGCGTCGCACGCATCGAGGCGATCACCGGTCTCGCTCTCGGCGATCCGGACGACCGCCTAGTCGCCCACATAGCCGTGAAAATCATCGAGTCGCAAGGTTCGGCGCAGATGTAGGTCAGTGGCGTGCGGGGCGTAACGAGCTGATCACCAGTAGTAGTCCGACGAGGAGGGCCATCGCGGCGAGGACCCAGCGGCCGTCTATGTCGGGCAGCCAGGTGACGCCGCCGAGCAGCGCGGTGGCCGCGATTCCCAGCGAGCCCACGCCGGCGACCAGGGTGAGCAGGTCCGGTCCGCGCCGTGGGGTCAGCGCGGCCGTATCGTCAGTGGGGCGCGATTGCGCCGGGTCAGTCACTGGATTGGTCGTCTCGTTCATGATGCGCGCTCCACGTGAATTTCGCCGATATCGGAGTGCACGTCGAGAATCACTTTGCCACCGCCGGGCCCGTCGGCTCCATTGTCGGTCACCTCCACCCGGTCAGCGCCGGTCCGACCGAGGCAGTCGACCTGCCCGACCTGTGTCTGGCAGCTCACCTGGACGTCGAGGTTCGGCGGCAGGATGACATGGGTCTCCCCGATACCCACGTTGACGCTGGTCCTCTTGGTCTGGCCGGGATCCAATCGCAGCCCGGTGAGGTCCAGCCGACCGTTGCCCAGGGTGACCGCATAATGCGGCTGGAGCTCAGCGGCCGTGACCGGGTCCCAGTAACTACCGCCGACCTTGACGCCGGAGGTCGGCGCGGCGTGCAACACCCAGGTGAGCAGGGCCAGTGGAATGGCGATCAGGATCAGCCCCCGGCCGCTCTGCATGAAGGAGCCCGCTACCAGGCCGAGCCCGACCACGCCCAGCAGCAGTGCGGCGATCCCGGCGGCCGAGAGCCCAGGCGCGAACGCCAGCGCGATGCCGCCGGTCAGCAACGCGAGCCCGAGCGTGATCGGGGTGACCTTGGACCAGGCCCCTCGCGGCTGTGTGGCCTGCACCGGCGGCGCTGAGGGCTCCGGAAGGTCCCAGGCGAACGGTGCCGCCCCCAGCGGATCCCACGCCGGCGGAGCAGGCTGATCCGCGCCGTCGACCGCCCTGCCCTCAGCCGGTGTTGCCGTAGCTGTGCCGGTAGCCGTGGCGGGTGCGGCCGTGGCCGGCGCGGTTGACGAACTCCGCGGCGCCCCCCGAACCTCACTCAGGGCGGAAGTCTCACCCAGAGCGGCCCGGGAACGGTGCAGCAGAACCAGCGCCCCCACGGCAACGAGAAGCCCCAGCACGCCGGAGGCGCGGCCGACCAGCACTCCCACGGTCGCTGGAATCAGGAGCACAACGAGCACGATGGTCAGCACCGCGGACATCGAGCTGCGCCCGCGGCCGACCATTCGCTCGGCGCCGGAGGCCTGGTCGCCCTCGACCGGCAACAGCAGCCAGCCCAGCAGGTACAGCAGCACTCCCGAACCGCCGAACACGGCGGCCACCACGAACGCGACCCTGACCAGCACCGGGTCGATGGCATAGCGGCGAGCGATCGCCGCCGCGACGCCGGCGACCTTTCGGTCGTTGGCTCGCCGGTGCGGTCTGGTAGCCCAGAAGTCCCGCGCGGTGTCCTGCACACTGGTGTCGCTCACGTGATTGAGCCTGACGTCGTCCCAAGGCGAGCACCATCAGGGGTCACCCTGATCCATCCCCGAATCGTGGACACCCGGGTCGACCCTGATACCCCTGGCAGCCCCGCGCGTGTGACCATGACAGCGTGAGCACACCGGCCGATCAGGTGACCGGCCACCGGGAGCACGCCCAGCCGGTGGCCGGGCCCGCACGGTTGTGCCGGCATCGGTCGGACCGGGTCATCGCCGGCGTGTCCAGCGGGATCGCCGAGCACCTCGGCGTGCCGGTGCTGTGGGTGCGGGTGATCTTCGTGGCGCTGGCCGGTCTCGGTGGCGCCGGATTGATCGGTTACGCGCTGTTGTGGGCGTTCATGCCGGCGACCGAGGCCGGTGCCCGCCGGTCGAGCACCGCCCGGGACAGGCAGCAGGCGGTCGGTCTGGTCCTGCTCGGCGGGGGTCTGGCATTGGCTGGCGCCGCATGGGGCACCGTGTGGGCCGGCTGGGTCACCGGACCGTTGGGGGTCGCCCTGGTCGGGGCCGGGGTGGTATGGCGGGAGGCCGACGCCAGTCAGCGCACCCGCTGGCGCAGCGGTGCGGGCGCGGTGTCCGGCGTGTTCTCGGGCGCCTTCTCCGGGGGCGGGAGGATGGCCCTGCTCCGGGTACTGGCCGGGATCGCGCTGGTGACCAGCGGGATCGCGGTGTTCCTGCTCAACCAGGGAAACCTGGGCCAGCTCCGGTTCGCGCTGCTGGCAGCTGCCGCGACGCTGGTCGGGGTGGCCGTGCTCACCGTGCCCTGGTGGTTGCGGCTGATGCGCGCGTTGGGTGAGGAACGCCGGGCCCGGATCCGCACCGAGGAGCGCGCCGAGATCGCCGCGCATCTGCACGACTCGGTACTGCAGACGCTCGCGCTGATCCAACAGCAGTCCGATTCAGCCCGGGAGGTCCGCCGGCTGGCCCGCGGCCAGGAGCGCGAGCTTCGCTCCTGGCTCTACGGACCCCAGGGCTACGGGAAGGTGGCGCAACCTCACACGGACGGCCGCACCGACGCGCCGACCGTCGCCGAGACGCTGCACGCCGCTGCCGGTGAGGTGGAGGACACCTACGCGGTGAGCATGCAGGTTGTCGTGGTGGGCGACTGCGGCCTGGAGGATCCGCTGCCCGCGCTGGTGCAGGCCAGCCGGGAGGCGATGGTCAACGCCGCCAAACACGCTGGCGTCACCGAGGTCAGCGTATATGCCGAGGTCGAGCCCGGGCAGGTGCATGTTTTCGTCCGCGACCGCGGCGTCGGGTTCGACCCGGAAGCGGTCGCTGCCGACCGGCACGGGTTGGCCGACTCGATTCGCGGCCGGATGCAACGCCACGGGGGTACGGTGACTCTGCGTACCGCGCCCGGTGAAGGCACCGAGGTCCAGCTGGCTGTCGTGCGCCGGAAGGGCGGAGAAGAGGCATGACTGCCGAAACGAACGAGGACCGGGCTATCCGGGTCTTCCTGGTCGATGACCACGCACTGTTCCGCACCGGGGTGACGGCCGAGCTGGCCCGCGCCGGTGCCGCCGACCCGGACGCGCCGCCGGTCGTCGTGGTCGGCGAAGGTGGATCAGTGAAAGAGGCGGTCACCGGGATCGCCCACCTGCGCCCCGATGTCGTACTCCTCGACGTCCACATGCCCGACGGGGGCGGCGCGGAGGTGCTGCGCCGGGTCCGCTCCGAAGCGCCCGGCGTGGTGTTCCTCGCGCTGTCGGTGTCCGACGCGGCCGAGGACGTGATCGCGGTGATCCGGGCTGGAGCCCGCGGGTACGTCACCAAAACGATTTCCGGACGGGATCTGGCGACGGCGGTGCGCCGGGTCCACGCCGGGGACCCGGTCTTCTCCCCGCGGTTGGCCGGTTTCGTTCTCGACGCATTCGCCCAACGGCCCGGGACGCCACCGGTGGGCGACCCGGAGGTGGATCTGCTCACCCCCCGAGAGCGCGACGTGCTGCGGCTGCTAGCCCGCGGCTACGCCTACAAGGAGATCGCCGCGGAGCTGTTCATCTCGATCAAGACGGTGGAAACGCACGTCTCGTCGGTGCTGCGCAAAACCCAGCTGTCCAACCGGTACGAACTGTCCCGCTGGGCATCCGACCGCCGTCTGGTGTAGACCGCCCCGTCTGTGGCCAGGCTGTGTCCCGGTCAACCGTGGTCTTGCGCCGCGGTAAGCGTCACGCCGCTGATCCTGGCGGACGATTGGATCAGCACTCGGCCGTCCGGTGAGTTACCCAGGGTGAGCCGGTAATGCTCCAAGGTTCGATTGCGGTTCGCCGGCTCGAACACCAGATTCACCAGCACGGTGTTGCCCTGCACGGCGACCGGCCCGCGGATGCTGACTCGATTGATCCCGTTCCAGAAGTCGTTGTATTGCTGGAGACCCTGAGCGCGTTGCCCGGTGCCGAGATACTGCCATGCCGCGGTGGTGTCCTGGGGTAGCAAGCCGTAGTAGGTGCGGACCGTCTGCTCCAGCTGCGCTGGTTGCAGTGGGGCTGGTTGTGCCGGCGCGGCCGGCACCGGGGCGGGTAGGGCGTTGGCGTCGGGCGGCGGTGCAACTGCGGGCGTGGCTACTGCCAGCTGACCGCGGTCGGCGGTCGGCCCAGCCACGTTCGAGACCACGCCGAGCACGATGGCGAGCACGACGAGGCAGCTCGCCGCGGCGAACAGGACCGCTGGCCGCCGCCACCAGAGGACCCCTTGGGTCGTCGGTCTCCTCGTCGGCGTACGGCCCCGCGGCGGGCTGGCGGGCAGATCCACTGCGGTCAGCATCGTCGAGACGAGGGCAGCGGGTGTGGGCGTGCGCGACCGGGAGGCCGGCGGCGCGGCCTCGGAGCGATCGATCACGGTGCCGAGTGCCGCCACCGCTTGAGCCATCGTGGGACGCGCCGCCGGGTCGTCAGCCAGCATCCGCATCAGGAAGGCGGACAACGGCCAGGCTTGCTGCGCCGGCCGTACCCGGCCTTCGGCGACGGTGCGGAGCATCGCCAGGGCGTTGTCGTCCAACCCGAAAGGCGGCACGCCTTCCACCGCGACGTAGAGAGTGGATCCCAGCGAGAATACGTCGCTTGCGGGCCCAGGTGCCTCCCCGCGGGCCACCTCGGGGGCGAAGTAGGCGGGGGTACCCGCCAGCACACCGGTGCTCGTCACGGTGGCGTCCCAGCTTGCCCGGGATATCCCGAAGTCGGTGATCTTGGCGGTCCCGTCCTGGCCGAGCAGAACGTTTCCCGGCTTCACATCGCGGTGCACGATCCCCGCCGCGTGGGCTGCGGTCAGCGCGGAGGCGACCTGCTGGCCTATCCTGGCCGCCTCGTGCGGAGCCAGCGTTCCGTACTCGGTGAGAACCGCGGCGAGGCTGCGCGAGGGCAGGTACTCCATCACCAACCACGGCACCATCTGGCTGCCCGCTGCAGTGCCGGTGTCGAGCGCAACGTCGTAGACGCAGATGGCGTGCGGATGCTGCAACCGGGCCGCGATCCGACCCTCGCGCATCGCCCGGTCCGTGGCCGTCTGTGCATCCGTCTGCGCCAGGCCCGGCGCGATCAGCAGCTCCTTGAGCGCGACCGTGCGGTTGAGCCGCTCGTCGTGCGCTCGCCAGACCGCGCCCATCGCGCCAGTGGCGACCCGCTGCTCCAGCCGGTAGCGGCCGGCGACGAGTCGGCTATCGGGATTCACCTGCTGCGCTCCTCGCTGTCCACCTCAGGCTAGGCGCTTCGTTACTTCACCAACCCGTCCTCGCCGAGGGCATCGGTGTCCGGTAGCTCCAGCGGGACGGGCGGTGCCCGCGCTATTGCCCAGCGGGTCAGCCGCCACTGCGGTAGCGGGTCCGGGTGCTCTGTAGGGCCTGGTAGCCCACCACGCCGCTACCCGCCCCGGCCAGGATGGCCAGGATGTCGGCAGCTGGGCCGCCGGTGGCCAGCAACAGCGCGAGTAGCGATACACCGAGGGTGACCGCAGCCACCGGCACCCGGCTGCGGACGTACTGGTTGACCGGTTCGCCGCCGGCTCGCCGGTTGGCCGCAGCGCCGAGCATCGCGAGATATCCGCCGTGCGCCACCGCGGCAAGCAACCCGGCCAACGCGGCGAGGACAGCAATCAGAGTGAGCACCATGAAGCCAGTGTGCCTCCCGCAGGGCTGCGGTGCCGCTGCGGATTTCGCGGGGCGGTCAGCGGCCGAGCCGACCACGCCCGAGGCGCAGCAGCAGCATCGCCAGCTCATGGCCTTCCGTGCCCAGCTCGCGGTAGCGGTCAAGGACAGCCATCTCGCGGCCGTGCACCACCCGGGGACCGCCGGCGGCCCGGCGGGCGATGCCGATCTTCTGGGATACCGCGGTGCGTCGCTGCACCAGCCGCAGGATCTCGGCGTCGAGGTAGTCGATCTCGGTGCGCAGTGCCGCGAGGTCGGTGACGGAATCGTCGCTGCCGTCGACCTTACGATCGTCGACGTGGGGGGTTGTCGTGCTGGTCGCGTGTTGCGACATCTCGGTGGTCTCCCGATTCTGTCCCGGGCCCGCGTTCCCCGGCAGCAAAACGCCCCGGGTCCGTGGACTCCGGGGCGTCGTGGTGGTCTGTGTGTGCGTCACACCATCACGGGCACCGGCTCCGGTACCCGTAAAAAAAGCGGTGACTGCTCATCACAACCCGAAGTCTGCCACGTAGCGGGCTCCGCCGTCCACTTTCTGGGGCGACGGTCGCACTGGCGAGAAATCTGAGCGCTGGACAAGACTGACAGTGTCCCCCGGTACCGTGGTCGCCACGATGAGTGCTTCTACTGTCAACTCTCTCGGCTCGCCGGCGCCGGACCTGCTCGCCGGGCTCAACTCACAGCAACGTGCGGCGGTGGAGCACGCCGGTTCCCCGCTGCTCATCATCGCGGGAGCCGGGTCGGGTAAGACCCGGGCTCTCGCCCACCGCATCGCCTACCTGCTCGCCCAGCGTGGCGCCACCCCGGGACAGGTCCTGGCGATCACTTTCACGAACAAGGCAGCCGCGGAGATGAGGCAGCGGGTCACCGCGCTGGTCGGCCGGCGCGCCGCGGTGATGTGGGTGTCGACGTTCCACTCGATGTGCGTGCGAATCCTGCGCCGGGAGGCTGGTCACCTTTCTTCTGGTCACCGGGCCGGGTTGACGTCGAACTTCTCCATCTACGACACCGATGACACCCGCCGCCTGATCACGATGGTGGCCCGGGACCTGGATCTGGACCCCAAGCGTTATCCCGCCCGCACCCTGGCGGCGAAGATCTCCAACCTGAAGAACGATCTCGTCGATCCCGATTCGGCGGCCAGCGCCGCGGCAGACGACCTCGAACGCCGGGTGGTCGAGGTCTACCGCGGTTACCAGCAGCGACTCGGTATGTCCAACGCGCTGGACTTCGACGATCTGATCATGCGCACCGTTGAGCTGCTGCAGACCCTCCCCGACGTCGCCGAGCACTACCGGCGCCGGTTTCGCCACATCATGGTCGATGAGTACCAGGACACCAACCATGCGCAGTACGTCCTGGTGCGCGAACTGGTCGCGCCGGCGGCCGAGGGTGAGGCGCCGGGCGAGCTGTGCGTCGTGGGCGATGCCGACCAGTCCATCTACGCCTTCCGGGGCGCCACCATCCGCAACATCGAGGAGTTCGAGCGGGACTTCCCGAACGCCCGAACGATCTTGTTGGAACAGAACTACCGGTCCACTCAGACGATCCTGTCCGCGGCGAACGCGGTGATCGCGCGCAACTCCGGCCGGCGGGACAAGCGGTTGTGGTCGGCCGCTGGGGATGGCGAGCTGATCGTCGGCTATGTCGCCGACAACGAGCATGACGAGGCGGCGTTCGTCGCATCGGAGATCGACCAGCTGGTCGACAGCGGCAAAGCCCGGTTCGGCGACGTGGCGGTGTTCTACCGCACCAACAACTCCTCCCGGGTGTTCGAGGAGATGTTCATCCGGCTCGGCCTGCCCTACAAGGTGGTCGGCGGCGTGCGCTTCTACGAGCGTCGCGAGGTTCGCGACGCTCTGGCCTACCTGCGGGTGCTGGACAATCCCGAGGACACGGTGTCGTTGCGCCGCATCCTCAACACGCCGCGCCGGGGGATCGGTGACCGCGCGGAGGCCGTGGTTGCCACCTACGCCGAGCGCGAGCGGATCTCGTTCGCCGCGGCGCTGCGAGCCGCCGCGGCCGGCCAGGAGATCCCCCTGCTCAACCCGAGATCCCGCAATGCGATCACGGCGTTCGTGGTGCTGATGGACGGGCTGCGGGAGAAGGTAGCGGCGGGCGAGGAGGTCGCGGAGGTCCTCGAGGCGGTGCTGGAGCGCACCGGCTACCGGGCCGACCTGGACGCCTCAGAGGATCCGCAGGACGGCTCCCGGCTGGACAACCTCACCGAGCTGGTGACGGTGGCGCGCGAGTTCGTCACCGAGCCGGTCGCCCAGGTTGACGACGGTGCCGCCGAGCCGGGGTCGCTCGCCGCGTTCCTGGAGCGGGTCGCGTTGGTCGCCGACGCTGACCAGATCCCCGACGACGATGGCTCATCCAACGGCGTGGTGACCCTGATGACCCTGCACACCGCCAAGGGCCTGGAGTTCCCGGTGGTGTTCCTCACCGGCTGGGAGGACGGGATGTTCCCGCACCTGCGCGCGCTGGGGGATCCCACCGAGCTCGCCGAGGAACGGCGGCTCGCCTACGTCGGGCTGACCAGGGCCCAGCATCGGCTTTACCTGTCCCGGGCGATCACCCGCTCCGCCTGGGGGCAGCCGATGACCAATCCGGCGTCGCGCTTCCTGGCAGATGTGCCCGAGTCGCTGGTGACCTGGCGGCGCGAGGAGCCTGTCAGGTCCGGCCCGATCGGGCGCACCGGCTTCGGCCGTAGCGGATCGCGCGGTGCGGACGCCACCGGCGGTGATTCCGCGCAGGCCGGCGTGGCGGCCCGCGGTCTGCGCACGACCCCGTTCCGGGGCTGGCAGAACACCCCGGCGCTGTCGCTGGACGTGGGGGACCGGGTGACGCACGACAAGTACGGTCTGGGCACTGTGGTGGCCACCGACGGCAGTGGCCCCCGGGCCACCGCGACCATCGACTTCGGCTCGGCGGGAAAAGTCCGCCTGATGCTCATCGGCGGAGTCCCTCTAGCGAAGCTGTAAACCGTGCCCCAGTCCTGAGAACAGGTCGCCTTCGGGTGCCGACGCTGCCGTCAGACCACGGGCTCGGATGTAGCTCTCCGTGCTGAACGCGTATGCGAACTGGCTGGCGGGGAGTTTCCCGGCCAGCGAAGAGTCGATCTGGCTGGCATGGGCGTGCAGCGCGGCCCGCTTCCGGTCGACGACTTGACTGACGTCGACGGTCGTCGTGATCCGCTGGTCGACGGATTCCAGCATCCGCAACATTTCCCCGGATGGCGCTGACCACTGGATACCGACTTCGGCCAACGCCCGGTAAAGCCGCTGCCAATAGACACTGCCGTTAGCCTTGTAATACAGCTTTGCCACGACGTGTCCGGCATCTACTGCATAGGTCGTGACGCGAGCTGCCTGCACGTGGTCAGGGTGTCGGGTGCTATGCGGATCGTAGGTGACGACCACCTGCGGCTGATAACGTTCGATGAGTTGTGCGATCCGGTTGGCGGCATGCTCGACGGGCACACTGCAGAAAGCATTTTCCCGCTGTTGCAGGCCCCACTGCGCCATGCCGGAGTCGTGGTAGTCGAGTAGCTCGAGGTCTGAGACTCCCAGGTGTTCGCAGGCGCGGCGCAGCTCACCTTGCCGGATGGCCGCCACCTCGCGGGGGTCGTGGCCGTCCCCGCCTGGTTTGACGCCACCGGGTCCGTCACCGAGATCCCCATCCGTGCACGTGACGACGATGGTTCGCACCCCGCGCAGGGCATAGTGCGCAAGGATGCCGCCGGTTGAGGTGGACTCGTCATCGGGATGGGCATGGACGGCCATCAGCGTCAACGGTGACGCTGATGCGCTGCTCATAACCGAGCGCCTTGGTACGGGCGTGAACTCGACACCATGGACGTTTTCGTCGTGCGGGATGTCAGTGTCCGCCGAGCTCATGACGTCGGCCGGGGTCGCTGCTCGCAGGTTGTCAGGGGTGCCCACTAGTTTTCGAACATATGTTCTACTAAGGTACTGGGGGTGCGGGATGGACGAGCGGTTGCGGCGAGTCTTGCGGGAGCGCGTGGAAGCGTACTTGCACGACGTCGAGCGGGTGCTCCGAGGGCCGGCGCCAGCGGCGGCCTGGCCTGCGGTGCGGGTTCGGCTGCTGCCGCTCGCCGCGGCCTGGCGATCCCTCCTGGCGCAACATGGCGCCAGCCTCCGCGGCCGTTGCCGGCATTGCGATCGCGCGTTCCGTCCGGGGCGCAACCGCCGCCCGCTGTGCTCGGTGTGGCGCACAGCGCACGCCCACCTGGTAGGCGGCTGGCCATCGGATGGTGGCAAGTGAGCCGGCGAACAATGCCCTCAGAAGTCGATGCCGTGTTCGTGCAGCCAGATGATCGGGTTGATCTTCTTGCCGGCCGAATTCCACACTTCGAAGTGCAGGTGCGGCCCCGTCGAGTTCCCCCGGTTGCCCATCTCTGCGATCTCCTGGCCCGCTCGGACATTCTGACCCGCCACCACGAGGGAACGGTTGATGTGACCGTAGACAGTGATAAAGCCGTCGGAGTGTCGGATGCGTATCCAGAGACCGAAACCGCTGGCCGGTCCGGACTCCACGACCACGCCATCGGCTGCGGCCAGGATGGGCGTCCCGATGGCGTTTGCGAGGTCGATTCCGTAATGGAACGCTCCCCACCTGCCGCCGAATCCCGACGTGAAGATCCCCTTCGTCGGCAGGACGAACAGAACCTTGCTGGCTGCGGCCTCCAGGGTGGCGCGCTCGGCCACGAGTCGTTGCCCCTTGGCCATCGCCTGCACGGCCTCGACCGCAGCGGGGTCTGTGGGTCGAGTGACCGGGAGGTACTCCGGTGCGGGTGCCGGGCCGCCGAAACCTATCGCCGACGACGCATCCTGCGCAGACGCCAACAAGGTGGCATCGTTGGAGATCGTGACGGCAGTGTGGTCGATCGTCTGACCTGCGGCCACAAAGGCGCCAGCGGCAACGGCTGCCACCACCACCCGACCGCGCACGCTGGGGGAGGGAACCGTGATGCGCTGCGCCACCCCGACAATTGAGGTGGCAGGGCCCAGCGCCGCCTCAACGACCAGAGTTGGTCGATGGCCGCCTGGGGAGCGGTGTCGAGCCAAGACCTGCCTTCCCGTCTCAGGGAGTCCGTACTGATACCGGGCGGCTAGCGCCGCCGAACACGACCCGGTGCTGCCCCCGGGAGCTGGTGGGGACCAGCCCGCGATCGGCCGTGCTCGGACAGTGGCCGTGGACCGCGGGAACGTAACGGAGGGCGACCGGTGGGGGCAAGGCGCCGTTCCGCGATTCGTTCAGCCTTATCGGCCAGCGTCCGTTCTTGCGCGCTGGGCGGTCGGTCGTCCGGGAATTACGGGGCGGCGCTGGGCGCCAGGGTGCTCACAACGGTGCGCACGGCGCGGGGGTGCACCGGCAGCGACAGGTGCCCCACGTCGTCACCTCCCGACCCAGCTCGCGCTGCACTGCGCACGTCGCCGGTCAGCGCGGTGAGGACGCTGTAGTTGAGGCCGTACACCACTGCAGCTGGCCGGCGGGTTTATACCCGCACCATAATCTGGTCACGAGCTACGCTTGGCGCAATGAGCGGACGTGTCCGTGTGGTCGTCGCCAAACCGGGACTTGATGGGCACGACCGCGGCGCCAAGGTCGTCGCGCGTGCCCTGCGCGACGCAGGTATGGAGGTCGTTTACACCGGCCTACACCAGACACCCGAGCAGATCGTGGAAACGGTGCTTCAGGAAGACGCCGACGCGGTAGGGCTATCGGTGCTTTCCGGCGCCCACATGACGCTGTTCGCCCGGGTCATCGAGCTGTTGGAGCGCGAGGGCGCGACGGATGTGCTGGTCTTCGGCGGTGGGATCATCCCTGAGCAGGACATCCCGGCGCTCACCAAGCTCGGGGTGGCCAAGGTTTTCACCCCGGGCGCCACCACCTACGAGATCGTCGACTGGGTGCGCGGCGCGTTGGCCGCTGCCTCAGTAGAGTGATCTTCTTCACGAGTGCCGGTGGACCGCTGGTGGGGAGTAGCTGGATAGGGTCGACGGCGTGGATCTGTACGAATATCAGGCGAGGGATCTGTTCGGCGCCCACGGGGTCCCGGTGCTGCCCGGCCGCGTCGTCACGACGAGCGAGCAAGCCCGCGCCGCCGCTGCAGAGCTCGGCGGCAGGGTCGTCGTCAAGGCGCAGGTGAAGACCGGCGGCCGCGGCAAGGCTGGCGGCGTGCAGTTGGCCGACACGCCGCAGGAGACGCA
Organism: Pseudonocardiales bacterium; assembly: GCA_003244055.1. GTDB lineage: Bacteria > Actinomycetota > Actinomycetes > Mycobacteriales > Pseudonocardiaceae. The sequence continues at coordinate 27,381 of QHBZ01000167.1, forward strand.
GCGCAGGGCGGCGGCGATCCTCGGCATGGACATCAAGGGTCACACCGTGCACAGCGTGCTGGTAACCCCTGCATGTGACATCGCGCAGGAGTACTACCTGTCGTTCGTGCTCGACCGCACCCGCCGCGCCTTCCTCGCGATGGCGAGCGTGCAGGGCGGAATGGAGATCGAGGAGGTGGCAGCGACGGCACCGGAGGCGCTGGCCAAGGTGCCGGTGGACCCGGTCGTCGGCGTCGACGCCCGCAAGGCCGCCGAGATCGTCCACACCGCCGGGTTCCCCGCGGAGGTGGCGGAGGCGGTGGCCGATGCTGCGTTGAGGCTGTGGGATGTCTTCGTCGCCGAGGACGCGACCCTCGTCGAGGTCAACCCGCTCATCCGCGACACGCAGGGGGCGATCATCGCGCTGGACGGGAAGGTGACCCTCGACGACAACGCCGGGTTCCGCCACCCCGACCACGCCGAACTGGCTGACTCAGTCGGGCAGGATCCGCTCGAGGCGATGGCCAAGGCCCGCAACCTCAACTACGTCAAGCTCGACGGTCAGGTCGGCATTATCGGCAATGGCGCGGGCCTGGTCATGTCCACGCTGGATGTGGTCGCCTACGCGGGCCGGGCGCATGGGGGAATGAAGCCGGCCAACTTCCTCGATATCGGCGGCGGCGCGAACGCCCAGGTGATGGCGGACGGATTGGACATCATTTTCGGTGACCCGGACGTGCGCTCGGTATTCGTCAACGTCTTCGGCGGGATCACCGCCTGCGACCAGGTGGCTACCGGCATTGTGCAGGCGCTCGACCTTCTTGGCAGAGACACCAGCCGGGGTGAGGCCGCGGGCAAACCGCTGGTCGTCCGGCTGGATGGCAACAACGTCGCCGAGGGCCGGCGGATCCTCGCGCAGGCAGCTCATCCACTCATCACGATGGTCGACACGATGGACGCCGCGGCGGATAAGGCCGCGGAGCTCGCCGCATTGACCTGCGCCAAAGGAGCCTGACCGGTGGCAATCTTCCTCACCAAGGACTCGAAGATCATCGTTCAGGGGATGACCGGCTCAGAGGGTCGCAAACACACCCAGCGGATGCTCGATGCGGGTAGCCAGGTCGTCGGCGGGGTCACGCCTGGCAAGGCCGGCCAGACGGTCGATTTCAACGGCGCAGCGTTGCCGGTGTTCGGCTCGGTGGCTGGGTCGATGGCCGCTACCGGCGCCGATGTCAGCGTGGTGTTCGTTCCTCCTCGCTTTGCCAAGGCCGCGGTCGGCGAGGCGATCGATGCCGGAATCGGACTGGTGGTGGTGATCACCGAGGGAATCCCGGTGCACGACACCGTCGGCTTCTGCGCGCAGGCGAGCAACCCGGCACGGACCCGCGTCGTCGGCCCGAACTGTCCTGGGGTGATCAGTCCGGGCTCCTCGAACGCGGGGATCATCCCCGCTGACATCACCGGACCGGGCCGGATCGGTCTGGTGTCCAAGTCCGGCACCCTGACCTATCAGATGATGTTCGAGCTGCGCGATATCGGTTTCTCCACCTGCGTGGGAATCGGTGGTGACCCGGTTATCGGCACTACTCATATCGATGCTCTGCAGGCCTTTGAAGAGGACCCCGACACCGCGGCTGTGGTGATGATCGGAGAGATCGGCGGGGACGCCGAGGAGCGCGCCGCCGACTACATCAAAGCCAACATCACCAAACCGGTAGTCGGTTACATCGCTGGCTTCACTGCCCCCGAAGGTAAGACCATGGGCCATGCGGGCGCCATTGTCTCCGGTTCCGCCGGCACCGCCGAAGCCAAGAAGGACGCCTTGGAGGCGGCCGGTGTTGCGGTCGGCAAGACACCCAGTGACACCGCAAAACTGATGCGCAAGATCATCAAGTCGCTAGCCTAACCCCGGTTGGTTGCCCTTCAAGTACCGCCAACCCGGTTGGCGGTGGCCTCCAACCTCGCCGGGAGCCGGGGCCGCGATAGCCCGATCCGGTTACATGAGTGGCGCGTCGGCACGGTGATCGCCTCGGGGGCTGCAAACGGCTGCGAGGGTGGGGATCATGCTGTCGCCGCTGGTGTCCGACGAACCGGCCCAGGTGCTGGCAGGTAACGCCGCTCGCCCTGGTTGGGCCACGCTGATCGGTGCCGCCTGCCTACCCGCCGTCGCCGGTTACCTAGCCGCTGCCGTGGCGCTGGCGATGCTCACCGCGGGCGGTGGATCGGGCAGCTCCGTGGCGGAGGTGGCTCGGATGGGGGCGGCGGGCTGGTTGGCCGCGCACCACGTGCCCCTGACCATCGAGGGCGCCCCGCTCGGCGTGTTGCCGCTGCTGCCCATGCTGCTGATCGGCGCGCTGGTCGCTCGCGGCGCGGCCGGGGTGGCGGGCCGGTCCGGAATGAACCAGCCCGCCGACGCCGGTTGGGTGGCCGCGACGATCGCCGGTACCCACGGCGTCATGGGTGCTGTCCTGGCCCTGGTTGCCACCCCGGCGACCGTCATCGCGGATCCCGCACAGGCCGCGGTCGGTTGCGCGCTGGTCGCTGGTGTCGCTGCGGGTCTGGGCCTGGCGAGGCCCTGCGGGTTGCTGCCCGCGGCGCTGAAAAGCACTCCCGGATGGGTGCGGCCCGGCCTGGAGGCAGGGTTGTGGGGGCTGGCGGTTGCGCTCACCGCCGGCTTCGCCACGGTGTTGATAGCACTGGTGGTGTCCGCGCCTGAGGTCGTCCAGATGTCGGGATCCGATGCCGGCACCGTCCTCGGGCTGACCGTCCTGTCGATCGGGTACCTGCCCAACGCGGCGATCGCCGGACTGTCGTGGCTGGCCGGACCTGGCATCTCAGTAGGGGCGTTGTCGGTCAGCGCGGTCGCCGCGCACGCCGGTCCCGTGCCGGCGGTCCCGCTGCTCGCCGCGCTGCCGCAGGGACCTGCACAGCCCTGGTGGGCTGCTGTACTTGCGGTGCCGCTGCTGGTCGGCGCCGCGGTGGGGCGCCGTTGCGTCGCAGCCGGTCCCGATCTGCCGCAGCGGTTGCGGGTTCTCGGGGTGGCCGCCTCGGTGCTTGCGCTCGGGAGTGCAGTGCTCGGCGCGCTGGCCGGCGGGCGGCTCGGCGCTGGCGCGTTCGACCCGGTCGAAATCCCGTACGGGATCCTGATGGTCGCTGTGCTGGCCGCGACGCTGGCAGGTGGCTGCGCCGCCACGCTGTGCCCGTTCCCAGGCGCGCGCACTGAACTCACCACCGACACAGACACCGATCAGCACAGCCCAGAACCCGGCGATAAGGTCGACCCCGACGGGGGCAACCCTGCCCATCCCGAGCTCAACAGCAGTGCTGCCACGGCGGGCGCAGACAGCTCTGCTGTTGAGCTCGGGGGGACCAGCGCTCAGTGACGCGGGAAGTGCGGCTGTGGACCCGTACACTCGGCCGAACGGCACTGCGGGATCGCGGCGAGGGAGCGGGATGGCCAAGGGTGCAGGTTCCGGCGGCAATGACGCGGACGTGATCGTGGTGGGGGCGGGGCCTGCCGGTTCCGCGGCTGCCGCGTACCTGGCCCGCGCCGGGCTGGACGTGTTGTTGCTGGAGAAGTCCACGTTTCCCCGGGAGAAGGTGTGTGGGGACGGGCTGACCCCCCGAGGTGTGAAGCAGCTGATCGACTTGGGCATCGATACCAGTACCGAAGCCGGCTGGTTGCACAACCGGGGTCTGCGGGTGGTGGGCGGCGGCGTGACGATCGAACTGCCCTGGCCCGATCTGGCCAGCTTCCCGCCCTACGGCGCGGTGCGGACCCGGCTGGACTTCGACGAGATGCTGGCGCGCCACGCCGAGAAGGCCGGCGCACGGCTCCATGAACAGAACACGGTCACCGAGGCGATCACCGACCAGCGCACCGGCCGCGTCACCGGGGTGAGAGGTAAGCAGGGGCCGGACAAGCAACCGATGGAATACCGCGCTCCGCTCACGCTGGCCTGCGACGGGGTCAGCGCGCGGCTCGCGCTCAGCCTCGGGATGGACAAACGCGACGACCGGCCGATGGGTGTCGCGGTCCGTCGCTACTACACCAGCCCCCGCACCGACGACGACTTCCTGGAAAGCCACCTGGAACTCTGGGACCACACCATCCCCGAGCAGCCCAGGCTGCTGCCCGGCTACGGTTGGATCTTCGGCATGGGCGATGGAACGTCCAATGTCGGGCTGGGGATCCTGTCGACGTCGACGGCGTATGGCAAAACTGACTACCGGGCGCTGCTGCGGTCCTGGTTGGACGGCACGCCGGCCGAGTGGGGCTTTCGCGAGGACAATGCCGCAGGCAAGATCGCCGGGGCGGCCCTGCCGATGGGTTTCAACCGCACTCCGCACTACCGTGACGGGTTGCTGCTGGTCGGGGATGCCGGCGGCATGGTTAATTCGTTCAATGGCGAGGGCATCGCCTATGCGATGCAGTCCGCGCGGCTTGCCTCGGAGTGCGCGATCCAGGCATTGGCCCGACCCGACGGGCCGGCTCGCGAGCACGCGTTGCGGCGTTACCCCACTGCGTTGCGCGAGGAGTTGGGCGGCTATTTCCGGTTGGGCAACGCGTTCAGCCGCTTGATCGGCCACCCGCAGGTCATGCGAGCCGCTACCCGCCACGGCTTGAAGCGAGCGACGCTGATGCGCTTCCTGCTCAAGCTGCTGGCCAACCTCTACGACACCCGGGACGGCGACACGATGGACCGGGTGATCACAGCGATGACCCGGCTGACGCCCAGCGTGTGATCGACACACGTGGCGACCGGGATAATGCCTGATCGGGGCCAGATTTAGGTTAGCCTCAGGGCACCGCGTGACCGGTCCGCACGTAGGGTAGGTGGGGACTTACGAGACGCCGAAGGAGGGGACGCTAGTGCTGCAGCCCTATTTTCCCCTCGTACTGCTGCTCCTGCTCGCCGGAGGTTTCGCGGTCTTCTCCATCGTCGCGGCGCCGCATATCGGACCGCGCCGCTACAACAGGGCCAAGCTCGATGCCTACGAGTGCGGTATCGAGCCGTCCCCGCAACCGGTGGCGGGAGCCGGGCGGATGCCGGTGGCGTACTACCTCACCGCGATGCTGTTCATCCTGTTCGACATCGAGATGGTGTTCTTGTACCCGTTCGCGGTGGCCGCCGACTCCCTGGGCATCTTCGGCCTGGTGGAAATCGTTCTGTTCATCGTGACGCTCGGCTTCGCCTACGCCTACGTGTGGCGCCGCGGCGGGCTGGACTGGAACTGATCATGGGTCTGGAAGAGAAGCTGCCCAGCGGGATCCTGCTGACCAGTGTGGAGAAGCTGGTCAACTGGACCCGGAAGTCGTCGCTGTGGCCGGCCACGTTCGGGCTGGCCTGCTGCGCCATCGAGATGATGACGACCGGGGCGCCTCGTTATGACCTTGCCCGTTTCGGTATGGAGGTCTTCCGTGCCTCTCCTCGGCAGGCCGATCTGATGATCGTGGCGGGTCGGGTGAGCAACAAGATGGCTCCGGTCCTGCGGCAGATCTATGACCAGATGCCCGAGCCGCGCTGGGTGCTCGCGATGGGCGTCTGTGCCTCCACCGGGGGGATGTTCAACAACTACGCGAT
>QHBZ01000167.1:33060-62476 GCA_003244055.1 Pseudonocardiales bacterium
ACCGAGATGGTGCCCTCCTCGGTTCGCTACGCCACCAAGAGCGCCCCCAAAAGCGATCCCAAAAGCGATACAGCCCGGAAGCAGTGACCAGCTATGGCCGACGGTAACGACAAGGACCACCACGACAACCGGGACAACGGCAAGAGTCTAGCGCCCGGGCAGTACAGCTCGGCCGAGATGAGCTCAGCGCAGCAAGAGGAGCATGAGTCGCGCGGCGGGGTGGTCGCTGGCCGGTCCCGGCAGGGAATGTTCGGCGTTCGCGGCTCAGGAGACACCTCCGGCTACGGCGGGCTGACGCTGCCGGCATACGTGCCGGCCCCTGCGCAGCGGCCCTACGGCGGCTGGTTCGACGAGTTCACCGATGAGCTGCTGGCCGCGATGCAGGAGCGTGGAGTGCCCGCCGCGGCCGTCCAGCAGGTCACCGTCGATCGCGGGGAGATCACCTACTACGTGCGCCGAGAACACCTGTTGGCGCTGTGCCGCACCCTGCGAGACGATCCCGCGCTGCGCTTCGAGCTGTGCAGCTCGGTGTCCGGGGTGGACTATGGCTCTGAGGACGGCGGCGCTCAGGTCGCGCAACGGCTGCACGCCGTCTACCACCTCACCTCGATGACCTACCGGCGACGGATCCGCCTCGAGGTCGCCGTTGACGTCGATGACGCTCACGTGCCCAGCGTGGTCGAGGTCTACCCGACCGCGGACTGGCAGGAGCGGGAAGCCTGGGACATGTTCGGCATCATCTTCGACGGCCACCCCGCGCTGACCCGGATTCTCATGCCCGACGACTGGGACGGTCACCCGCAGCGCAAGGACTACCCGCTGGGCGGGATCCCGGTGGAATACAAGGGCGGCGCCGAGATCCCGCCGCCGGACCAGCGCAGGGCGTACTCCTGATGACGAAACGGGAGGACACCGAACCGGCGCACACGGTCGGCAGCGGGACAGCCGACACGGTGAACGACGGCACCAACCCGGCGGATCCCTACGCCGCCACGTCACGGGAGACCACCGAGGGCCGGGTGTACACGGTCACCGGCGGTGACTGGGACAGTCTGATCGAGGACTGGAAACACGACGAACGCATCGTCGTCAACATGGGACCGCAGCACCCCTCCACGCACGGCGTGCTGCGGTTGGTCCTGGAGCTGGAGGGCGAAGTCGTCACCCAGGCCCGCTCGGTGATCGGCTACCTGCACACCGGTATCGAGAAGAACTGTGAGTACCGGACCTGGACCCAAGGTGTCACCTTCGTGACCCGGGCGGACTACCTGGCGCCGCTGTTCAACGAGGCGGCCTACTGCCTGGCCACCGAGAAGCTGCTCCGGGTCACCGCGCCGCGTCGCGCGCAGGTGATCCGGGTGCTGCTCATGGAGCTCAACCGGGTCAGCTCGCACCTGGTGGCGATCGCGACCGGCGGGATGGAGCTGGGTGCGCTCACCGGGATGACCGCCGGGTTCCGCGAGCGCGAGGAGGTGCTGCACCTGCTGGAGTTCCTCACCGGCCTGCGGATGAACCACGCGTTCATCCGGCCCGGTGGCGTCGCGCAAGACCTGCCCGAGGACTACGAGACCAAGATCCGGGACTTCCTGAAGGTGATGGACTCCCGGCTGCCCGACTACGACAAGTTGCTCACCGGCCAACCGATCTGGAAGCAGCGGCTGCAGAAGGTGGGCTACCTGCCGCTGGACGGCTGCCTGCAGCTGGGCATCACCGGGCCGATCCTGCGCTGCGCCGGCCTGGAATGGGACCTGCGCAAGGTGGAGCCCTACTGCGGCTATGAGGAGTACGACTTCGAGGTCCCCACCTCCACCGACGCCGACTGCTACGCGCGCTACGTGTTGCGGGTAGAGGAGATCCACCAGTCGCTGAAGATCGTCGCCCAGTGCCTGGACAAGCTGGAACCGGGCCCGGTGATGGTGGAGGATCCCAAGGTCGCGTGGCCGGCGAAGCTGTCCATCGGAGCCGACGGGCTGGGCAACTCCCTGGAGCACGTCCGCAACATCATGGGACAGTCGATGGAATCGCTGATCCACCACTTCAAGCTGGTCACCGAGGGTTTCGCGGTGCCACCGGGTCAGGTGTACTCGTCGGTGGAATCGCCGCGCGGCGAGCTGGGCTACCACCTGGTCTCCGATGGGGGGACGCGGCCGATGCGGGTGCACATCCGGGATCCCAGCTTCGTCAACCTGCAGTCCATGCCGGCGATGAGCGAGGGCGGTCTGATCGCCGACGTCATCGCGGCGGTGGCGTCGATCGACCCGGTGATGGGAGGCGTGGACCGATGACAGCAACCAGGGAGGGAACAGACACCGCTGACGTGTTCGACGAACAGACGCGGCAGCGGGCGCAGGAGATCATCGCGCGCTATCCGCGATCCCGATCGGCGCTGCTGCCCATGCTGCACCTGGTGCAAAGCGTCGAGGGCTACGTCAGCCAGGCCGGGATGGCGTTCTGCGCGCAGCAGTTGGGAATCACCACCGCCGAGGTGAGCGCGGTGGTGACCTTTTACACCATGTACAAGCGCCAACCTGCCGGCGAGCACCTGGTCAGCGTGTGCACCAACACGTTGTGCGCGGCGCTGGGCGGCGACGAGATCTACGCCCGGCTGCGCAAGCAGCTCGGGGTCGGCCACGAGGAGACCGCGGGCCGGCCGGGCTCCACCGGGTCGATCACTCTCGAGCACGCGGAATGCCTGGCGGCCTGCGACCTGGCTCCGGTGTTGCAGGTGAACTACGAGTTCTACGACAACCAGACTCCGGAATCGGCCGTGGCGTTGGTGGATGCACTGCGCCGTGGAGACCGGCCGCCGCCCACCCGCGGTGCGCCGCTGACGGACTGGCGCAGCACCGAGCTACAGCTGGCGGGATTCTTCGGTGAGGCCCAGGAGTTGCGCGACGCGGTGGACGCGCCATCGGCGGCGCCCGAGACGTTGGCCGGCAACCAACTCGCGCAGGACAACGGCTGGCAGGCTCCGGCGATGCCCGATCAGGCCCCGCCGCTACCGACCGTGCCCGAGAAGAAGTGAGCGCAGTGACCAGCCCAGCAGGAGGAGCGGTGACGGAGCGGACGCTCACCCCGGTGCTGACCCGGAGGTGGCCCTCGCCGAAGTCGTGGACGCTGGACACCTACACCGAGCTTGAGGGCTACACCGCGTTGCGCACCGCGCTGGCCGCGCAGCCCGATGAGTTGATCCAGCTACTGAAGGACTCAGGACTGCGTGGTCGTGGCGGGGCGGGTTTCCCCACCGGCTTGAAGTGGAGTTTCATCCCGCAGGTCAAACCTGGTGAGCAGGCCTCAGGGGCGGCGGCCAAGCCCAAGTACCTGGTGATCAACGCAGATGAGGGCGAGCCGGGCACCTGCAAGGACGTGCCGCTGATGATGGCCGACCCGCATTCGCTGATCGAGGGCTGCATCATCACCAGCTACGCGATCCGGGCCCACGAGTGCTTCATCTACGTCCGCGGCGAGATGCTGCACTGCAACCGCCGGCTGCACCAGGCGGTCAAGGAGGCTTACCAGGCCGGTTACCTGGGCGAGGACATCCTCGGCTCGGGCTTCGATCTCGATATCGTGATCCATGCCGGCGCGGGCGCCTACATCTGCGGCGAGGAGACCGCGCTGCTCGACTCGTTGGAGGGCCGGCGTGGACAGCCCCGGCTCAAGCCGCCGTTTCCCGCCACATCTGGGCTCTACGAGGCTCCCACCGTGGTGAACAACGTCGAGACCATCTGCAGCGTGCCGTACATCGTCAACGGCGGGGCGGACTGGTTCCGTACGATGGGCACCGAGAAGTCGCCCGGTCCGAAGATCTACTCGATGTCGGGGCACGTGCAGCGGCCCGGGCAGTACGAGGCCCCGCTGGGTATCACGTTACGCGAGTTGCTGGAACTGTCCGGCGGGATGACGGGTGGCCCGTTGAAGTTCTGGACGCCCGGCGGATCCTCCACCCCGATGCTGACTGCCGAGCACCTGGATGTGCCGCTGGATTTCGAGGGCGCGGCGGCGGCCGGCTCCATGCTGGGCACCACCGCGGTGATGGTGTTCAACACCTCGGTGAGCGTGCCTTGGGCGGTGATGAAGTGGACCGAGTTCTACAAGCACGAGTCCTGTGGCAAGTGCACGCCGTGCCGGGAGGGGACCTACTGGTTGACCCTGATCCTGCAGCGGATGGTGCGGCGCGAGGGCACGGCGACCGATGTGGACACCATGCTGGATGTCTGTGACAACATCCTGGGCCGGTCGTTCTGCGCCCTCGGGGACGGCGCTGCCAGCCCCATCATGAGTGGCATCAAGTACTTCCGTCAGGAGTTCCTGGACCTGTGCGCCGACCAACCCTCCTACGGACGCGGTCGCCAGCAGACCAACCGGACCCAGAAGATCGAATTAGTGGAGCCGCGCAGATGACGCTGGCACAGACCGCCGATGCGCCCGGCGGCGGCAGCCCCGTCCCGGCTGGGCATGTGCGGCTGACCATCGACGGCCGTGAGGTCGATGCGCCCAAGGGCGAGCTGGTGATCCGAGCCTGCGAGCGGCTGGGCATCATCGTCCCCCGGTTCTGTGATCACCCGCTGCTCGACCCGGTCGCCGCCTGCCGCCAATGCCTGGTCGAGGTGGAGATGGGCGGGCGACCGATGCCCAAGCCGCAGACCAGCTGTAGCCTCACGGTCGCCGATGGCATGGTCGTGAAGACCCAGCACACCTCGGCGGTGGCCGACAAAGCCCAGCAAGGCATCATGGAACTCTTGCTGATCAACCACCCGCTGGACTGTCCGATCTGCGACAAGGGTGGCGAGTGCCCGCTGCAGAACCAGGCGATGTCCAACGGTCGGGCGGAGTCGCGGTTCACCGAGACCAAACGCACCTTCGCCAAACCCATCCCGATCTCCACCGAGGTGCTGCTGGACCGGGAGCGGTGCGTGCTCTGCGCACGCTGCACCCGGTTCTCCGAGCAGATCGCCGGTGACGAGTTAATCGATATGCTTGAGCGCGGCTCTGACCAGCAGGTCGGGGTGGCCGCTGACAAGCCCTTCCAGTCCTACTTCTCCGGCAACACCATCCAGATCTGCCCGGTCGGCGCGCTGACCAGCGCCGCCTACCGGTTCCGATCCCGGCCGTTCGACCTGGTGTCCACCCGAGGGGTATGTGAACACTGCGCGAGCGGCTGCGCGATCCGCACCGACTGGCGCCGCGGCATCGTGTTGCGCCGGCTGGCCGGTCACGACCCGCAGGTCAACGAGGAGTGGAACTGTGACAAGGGCCGCTTCGCCTTCGCCTACGCCAGCGCCGGGGATCGGATCACCCGGCCGCTGATCCGGGAGTCCCTCGGCGGTGAGCTGAAGCCGGCGTCGTGGACCGAGGCGCTGCAGGCGGCGGCCACCGGACTGCTGGCGGCCCGGACTTCCGGCGTCGGGGTACTCACCGGTGGCCGGTTGACCGTCGAGGACGCCTACGCCTACGCGAAGTTCGCCCGGGTCGCGCTGGGTACCAACGACATCGACTTCCGCGCCCGACCGCATTCGGCCGAGGAACTGGACTTCCTCGCCGCGCACGTGGTCGGCGTCGCCCCGGACACCGGTGGGGTTACCTACGACGATCTCAGCGCCGCCCCCGCGGTGTTGTGCGTGGCCTTCGAGCCTGAGGAGGAATCGCCGATCGTCTTCCTCCGGCTGCGTCGCGCCGCTCGCGAGCGCCGGATGCCTGTGTGGCACCTCGGCCAGTTCACCACCCCCGCGGTGCGCCGGACCTCCGGCACCCTGTTGCGGGTCGCACCCGGTGGCGAGCCCGATGCCCTGGATTCGCTGGACGGTCCAGCTCGCGACGCGTTGCGCGCCCCGGGTGCAGTGCTGCTGGTCGGGGAGCGCGCCGCCGAGGTGCCCGGGCTGTACTCCGCGGTGGCGCGACTGGCCGCGAGCACCGGCGCCCGGCTGGCCTGGATCCCGCGGCGAGCCGGTGAGCGGGGTGCGCTGGAGGCCGGGGCGGCGCCGACGCTGCTGCCCGGCGGCCGGCCGGTCACCGACCCGGTGGCCCGCGCGGAGGTGGAGCGCGCCTGGGGGGTGATGCTGTCGGGCCAGCCGGGACGCGACACCGAAGGCATCATCGCCGCTGCCGCCGCCGGGCAGCTGGGCGGGCTGGTCATCGGTGGTGTGGACCCCGCCGACCTGCCGGATCCGCGGCTGGCCGAGCAGGCGCTGAGCCGGGCCCGGTTCGTGGTGAGCCTGGAGATGCGGCCTTCGGCGGTGACCAGGGCGGCCGACGTCGTGCTGCCGGTCGCGTCCGCGCTGGAGAAGGCGGGTAGCTACCTGGACTGGGAGGGCCGCCGCCGGGAGTTCGGCACCATGATCAGCTCGGGGATAGGTCCGGCCCGGGGGGGCGGCGCGACCATGCCGGACTGCCGGGTGCTGGACAGCCTGGCCGTCGAGATGGACTTCGATCTGTTCACCCAGACCCCGACCGCGGCGTGGGCAGGGTTCGCCGCGCTGGGTAGGTATGCCGGATCCGGGGCGGACTCCCCGCAGGTGGCAGCTGCGCCCGTGCCTGAGCTCGGCGAGGGCAAGGCGTTGCTGGCCACTTGGCGGCGGCTGCTGGACAACGGGTCGATGCAGCACGGCGAGCCCCATCTGGCCGGCACCGCGCGGACTTCCGTCGCGTTGATGTCCGCGGCCACCGCGACCGAGCTCGGGGTGCACGTCGGTGGCCGGGTCACGGTGTCCACCGAGCGGGGTTCGGTGACCCTGCCGGCTGCGATCGCTGACCTGCCCCCGGGCGTGGTGTGGGTACCGGGAAACTCCGGACCCGCTACGGTCCGGAGCAGCCTCGCCGCCGGCCACGGCGCCGTGGTCACGGTGCGCAGCGGCAACGGCGCTGTGTCCAGCACGGCAGGGGCGGCCGGCACGGCAGGGGCCGTCACAACGGCGCGGGGAGGCAGGTCATGACGCCCACCGAAGCACTGCTCGCCGACGACCCGCTGTGGTTGATCATCCTGAAGGTCGTCGTGATCTTCGCGTTCCTGATGGTCATGACCTTGTTCATGATCTGGTTTGAGCGCCGGGTCGTCGGGCGTATGCAGCAGCGGCCGGGCCCCAACCGGGTCGGGCCCTTCGGGTTGCTGCAGTCCCTGGCCGATGGCCTCAAGCTGGCGTTCAAAGAGGACATCATGCCGGCGATGGCGGATCGCGGGGTGTACATCCTGGCCCCGATCATCTCCGCTATCACGGCGTTCGCGGCGTTCTCCGTGATCCCGATCGGCGGCGAAGTATCGATCTTCGGTGAGCACACCGTGCTGCAGGTCACCGACCTGCCGGTCGGGGTGCTGGTGGTGCTGGCCGCCTCCTCCCTGGGTGTCTACGGGATCGTGCTGTCCGGGTGGGCCTCGGGCTCGCCCTACCCGCTACTGGGCGCGTTGCGCTCGGCTGCCCAGGTGATCTCCTACGAGATCGCACTGGGACTGTCGATCGTCGCGGTGGTCCTGTATTCGGGTTCGTTGTCCACCGCGGACATCGTGGCCGCGCAGTCGCGCCAGTGGTGGTTCGTGTTCCTGCTGTTCCCCAGCTTCGCGGTGTTCTGCGTGTCGATGGTGGGCGAGACCAACCGCGCACCGTTCGACCTGCCCGAGGCGGAGTCGGAGCTGGTCGGTGGTTTCCACACCGAGTACTCGTCGCTGAAGTTCGCGCTGTTCTTCCTCGCCGAGTACGTCAACATGGTCACCGTCTCGGCCATGGCGACCACGCTGTTCCTCGGCGGCTGGCACGCCCCCTGGCCGCTGGGCGGCGGCGTGTTGGACCGCGGTTGGTGGGGCCCAGTGTGGTTCATCGGCAAGCTGCTGGCCTTCCTTTTCGTGTTCGTCTGGCTGCGCGGCACCCTGCCCCGGATGCGGTACGACCAGTTCATGGCGCTTGGCTGGAAGGTGCTGGTGCCAGGAAGCCTGGTGTGGATCGTGCTGGTCTCCGGCGCCAGGGCGCTGCGTGGTTCGGCCGTGACGCCTGGCGAGATCCTCGTGGTGGGCGGCTTCCTGCTGGTCATCCTGCTGGTCGTCGCGTTCCTGCTGCCCCAACGGCAACCGGAGGAACGCACCCACGAGGTGCGGACAGCGGGCTCGGACTACCCATTGCCCCCGCTGGACCTGGTGGTGCCGCCACCGCCGCCCCGGCGCACCGCAGTCGGCGCGGGCGTGTCGACCGCTGCCGCGTCGGGCCCTGATGGCTCGACCAATGGCGGCCAGCCGGCTAGGCAGGAGGAAGGTCATGGGACTACTTGATCCGGTCAAGGGCTTCGGTGTCACCTTCTCGACGATGTTCAAAAAGGTCGTGACCGAGGAGTACCCCGAGGTCAAAAAGATCACCGCGCCGCGCTATCACGGGCGCCACCAGCTCAACCGGCACCCGGACGGGCTGGAGAAATGCGTGGGTTGCGAGCTGTGCGCCTGGGCATGCCCGGCGGACGCGATCTACGTCGAGGGCGGGGACAACACCGAGGAGGCCCGCTACTCCCCGGGGGAGCGCTACGGCGAGATCTATCAGATCAACTACTTGCGGTGCATCGGCTGCGGCTTGTGTGTCGAGGCGTGCCCGACCCGCTCGTTGACCATGACTAACGAGTACGAGGTGGCCGACGACAACCGCCAGGACCTCATCTACACCAAAGAGGATCTGCTGGCACCGCTGCTGGCCGGGATGGAGCAACCTCCGCACCCGATGCGGTTGGGTGATTCCGAGCAGGACTACTACGTGCAGGGTCCGAGCCTTGAGCGCCGTTCGGGTGCGGTGGGAGAGGAGCACCGGTGACCGGGGGCGCTGTCAGCATCGGGGAGGCGATCGCGTTCTGGATCCTGGGCCCGCTCGCGCTGGCCGGTGGTCTGGCCATGGTGTTCGCCCGCAAAGCGGTTCATTCGGCACTGTGGCTGGCCCAGACGATGCTGTGCCTGGGTGCGCTGTACATGGTCCAACAGGCGCCGTTCCTGGGTTTCGTGCAGATCATCGTCTATACCGGCGCGATCGTGATGCTGTTCCTGTTCGTGGTGATGCTGGTGGGCAACGAGAGTGTCGACTCGGTGATCGAGGTGCTGCGCGGTCAGCGGGTCGCGGCGGCACTGGCCGGGATCGGGCTGGCCGTGCTGCTGGTGTCGATGCTGGGTCGGGCCTTCGCCGGGGTCACCGCGGTCGGCCTGCTGAAGATCAACAGCACCGGTGGCGGCAACGTCGCCAATCTCGGCCGCCTCCTCTACACCGACTACCTGTTCCCCTTCGAGCTCACCTCGGCGCTGCTGATGACCGCCGCGGTCGGCGCGATGGTGTTCACCTTCACCGAGCGCACCAAGGAAGGCAGGTTGACCCAGCGCGAGCGGGTGGAGGCCCGGATCCGGGGTGGGCGTCCCTCCCCGCTACCGGGTCCTGGAGTGTTCGCCACCATGAACTCGGTAGCTACCCCCGCCCTGCTGCCGGACGGCTCGGTGGCCCCCGAGTCGCTGTCCGAACTGCTCGAGTCCACCGACCGCGATCGTCTGGACGTCGATGTCCGCAGCGTTGTCAGCGCTGGCGCGGAGCCGGACGCCCGCGCCCTGCGTGGGCCGGTGTCATCGGCTGCCGCTGACCAGGAGGGGCAGGAGTGATGGTCCGACCCCGCAAGCAGGTGGCAGCGACGATGGCTCGACCCTGCAAGCAGGTCTCGCGATGACCCCGTCGTACTACCTGCTGCTGTCTGCGCTGCTGTTCACCGTCGGCGCCGTCGGTGTGTTGGTGCGCCGCAACGCGGTGGTGGTGTTCATGTGCATCGAGCTCATGCTCAACGCGGTGAACCTGACCCTGATCACCTTCTCCAGGATCAACGGCACCCTGGACGGTCAGATCATGGCGTTCTTCGTCATGGTCGTCGCTGCCGCCGAGGTGGTGGTTGGGTTGGCCATCATCATGGCGATCTTCAAGACGCGCCGATCGGCCTCGGTCGACGACGCGAACCTGCTGAAGTACTGAAATCGGCGAGGGGGATGCGGTGACGGTGGTCTTGGCCCCAGTGGTTGCCGCGGAGGGGACCGCGCTCCATGCGTGGCTGCTTGTCGCGCTGCCGGCCCTCGGCGCGCTGGTGCTGCTGGTGGGTGGCCGCCGCACCAACGTCTGGGGACATCTGCTGGGCTGCGCGACGGTGCTCGCGGCCTTCGGCTACGGCGTGGTCCTATTATCCCAGACGCTGGGTTTCGAGGCGTCGCAGCGCACCCGGGAGCTGGGGCTGGGCACCTGGTTCGCGATCAACTCCCTGCAGGTCAACTACGGTCTACGGATCGATCCCCTGTCGCTGACGTTCGTGTTGCTGATCACCGGCGTCGGCGGACTGATCCACCTCTACGCGATCGGCTACATGGCCCACGACCCGGGCCGCCGACGGTTCTTCGGGTACTTCAACCTGTTCGTCGCGGCGATGCTCGTGCTGGTGCTGTCCAACAACTTCGTCACGCTCTACCTCGGTTGGGAAGGCGTGGGCCTGGCCTCCTACCTGCTCATCGGCTGGTACCAGGATCGACCCAGCGCCGCGACCGCGGCGAAGAAGGCCTTCCTGATGAACCGGGTCGGCGACGTCGGCCTGGCCATCGCCATCTTCCTGATCTGGCGGTCTCTGGGCACGGTGCAGTTCTCCGAGGTATTCAGCCGTGCCGGGCAGATCGGTGGCCCCACTCTGCTGGCGATCACCCTGTTGCTGCTGCTCGGGGCCTGCGGCAAGTCCGGTCAGTTCCCGCTGCAGGCCTGGTTGCCCGACGCGATGGAGGGCCCCACCCCGGTCTCGGCGCTGATCCACGCCGCGACGATGGTGACCGCCGGGGTGTACCTGATCGCCCGGTGCAGCCCGTTGTACAACCTCAGCCCGAACGGCCGTCTCGCCGTTGCGGCGGTCGGCGTGATCACTCTGCTGATCGGGTCGATCATCGGCTGTGCCTACGACGACATCAAGAAGGTGCTGGCCTACTCGACGGTCAGCCAGATCGGGTACATGATCCTGGCGGTCGGGTTGGGACCAGCCGGTTACGCGCTGGGTATCGCGCACCTGCTCACCCACGGTTTCTTCAAGGCGGGACTGTTCCTGGGCGCCGGTTCGGTGATGCACGGGATGCACGACGAGATCGACATGCGCCGGATGGGCGGGTTGGCGCGGCACATGCCGATCACCTTCGCCATCTTCAGCTGCGGCTACCTGGCGTTGATCGGGTTCCCGTTCCTGTCCGGCTACTACTCCAAGGACGCGATCATCGAGGCGGCGTACGCGGCGGGCGGTGCCGCCGGCGGGGTCTTCGGCACCATCGCGCTGCTCGCCGCGGGGCTGACCGCCTTCTACATGACGCGCCTGATGCTCATGACGTTCTTCGGCGAGGAGCGCTGGCGCGACCTGCGCAGCGCCGACGGCCATGAATACCACCCGCATGAGTCCCCTGCGGTGATGTGGGTGCCGATGGTGCCGCTGGCGATCGGTTCGCTGATCGCCGGCTACCTACTGACCTCGGGCGGACGGTTGGCACGCTGGTTGGCGCCCTCGGTGGGCGCGCTGGTGCCGGCGGAGGCACCGTTTCCGCCTGCGCTGGTGTCGATATTCACGGTGCTGGTCTCCGCGTTGGGTGTGTTAGCCGCCTGGCTGTTCGTCGGCCGCAACCCCGTGCCGGTAGTCCGGCCCGAGCGGGTCTCGTTTCCGGTGGCGGCCGCCAGGGCCGATCTCTACGCCAACGCGATCAACGAGACAATCGTCGCGCGACCCGGTACCTGGCTTACCCGGGCGCTGGTGTTCGTGGACAACAAAGGCGTCGACGGGGTGGTCAATGGCACCGCGGCACTGCTGGGTGGCAGTTCGGGTCGGTTGCGCCGGCTGCAGACCGGCTTCGTTCGTAGCTACGCCCTGGGCATGCTCGGCGGCGCGGTCGTGGTGATCGCCTTCCTGCTGGCGGTGAGCTACTCATGAGTGGCGGCGGCCTGCTGCTGGCGATGCTGCTGCTGCCCCTGGTGGGCAGCGCGGTCGTGGCCCCGATGCGCTCGACGCCGACCGCGGCCAAGGTCACCGCGATGGTCTTCGCGCTGGGCGAGCTGGTGCTGGCCGCGCTGGCCTGGTCGGCCTACCAGCCGAGCGGCGCGCGCCTCCAGCTGCTCCTGTCCATCCCGTGGATCCCGTCCTTCGGAACGCGCTTCGCGCTCGGTATCGACGGGATCGCGTTGGTGATGATCGCGCTGGTCAGCGTGCTGGTACCGATCGTGATGGGCTCCTCGTGGGCCGAGAAGCTGCCCGAGGACCGAACTCCGGCGGGCTTCTATGCCCTGCTGCTGACCCTGCAGTCGTTGCTGATCGGCGTCTTCGTCTCCACCGATGTGTTCCTGTTCTACCTGTTCTTCGAAGTGATGCTGGTGCCGATGTACTTCCTGATCGGTCGCTTCGGCGGCCCGCGACGGCAGTACGCGGCGGTCAAGTTCTTCCTGTACTCGCTGCTCGGCGGCCTGGTGATGCTGGGTAGCGTGATCGGGCTGTTCGTGGTCAGCGGCAACCGGCTCGGTCACGGCACCTTTGACTGGGCGTCGCTGGTGCGCATCGCCGGCAGCGTCCCGCAGAGCACCCAGATCTGGCTGTTCCTCGGGTTCTTCGTCGCGCTGGCGATCAAGGCGCCGCTGGTGCCATTTCATACCTGGCTGCCCGACGCCGGTGCGGAGGCCCCGATAGGCGTCGGGGTGCTGCTTGTCGGCGTAATGGACAAGGTCGGCATCTACGGCTTCCTGCGCTACTGCCTGCCGCTGTTTCCCGCCGCATCGCGGGCGTTGGCCCCGCTGGTGCTGGTGCTCGCCGTCGTCGGGGTGCTCTACGGCGCGCTGCTCGCCGTCGGCCAGTCGGACATGAAGCGGTTCGTGTCCTATACCTCAGTGGCGCACTTCGGCTTCATCGCGCTGGGCGTCTTCGCCTTCTCCACCCAGGCGCAGGCCGGTGCGGTGCTCTACATGGTCAACCACGGTATCTCCACCGGGATGCTGTTCATCGTCGTCGGGATGCTGATAGCCCGCGGTGGCTCCCGGTTGATCAGCGACTATGGTGGCGTCGCCGCCTTGGCCCCGCTGCTGGCGGGGACGATGCTGGTCGCCGGGTTGTCGTCGCTGGCGCTGCCCGGCACCAACTCCTTCGTCTCAGAGTTCATGGTGCTGATCGGCTCCTTCCCGCGCCAGCCGGTGTACACGATTCTGGCAACCACTGGGATGATCTTGGCCGCGTTGTATGTGTTGTGGTTCTACCAACGGCTGATGCAGGGTCCGGTGCGGGGCGCCGCCGTGGTTGGGGCGCTAGACGGGCCGGGGACCGCGACGGCGCCGGAGGCTGCCGCCCAGCGGCAGCGAGCCCGGTTCCCCGACCTGTCGATCCGCGAGGTCGCTGTGCTGACGCCGCTAGTTGCGCTCATCCTGCTGCTCGGGCTCTACCCGCAGCCGGTGTTGAATGTCATCAACCCGTCGGTCGGGGCCACGCTCACCGAGGTCGGCCTTTCCGACCCGGTCGTCGGGCAGGGAGGTCGCTGAGGTGCTCGGCGGTGGATTTCAGGCGGGACTCGTAGCGCAAGTGCCGCAGGTGCAGGTGCCGCAGGTGCAGGCGCCCACGGTCGACTACGGGGCAATCGCCCCGGTCCTGATCGTCCTCGGGGCGGCGTGCCTGTCCGTGCTGGTGGAGGCCTTCGTGTCCCGCTCGGCGCGATGGTCGGCGCAGGTCGCGCTGACGCTGCTCACGCTGGGGGCCGCGGGTGCCGCGCTGGGTGTGCACCTCTACTCGTTCTCCGCCGGCGTGCGCAACGTGGTGACGTTGGCCGGGACGATCGTCGTCGATGGCCCCGCACTGTTCTTGTGGGGCACGCTGCTGGCGTTGGGTCTGGCAGCGGTGCTGCTCATCGCGGACCGAACGGTGGAACCAGGGGGCGCATTCAGCCCCGACGCCGCGATCCGTCCGGGCACCGCTGCGGACCGGGCACAAACCGGGGGCGCAGTCGGCACCATGACCGCGACCGTGATGCAGACCGAGGTCTTCCCGCTGTTCTTGTTCTCCCTCGGTGGGATGATGGTCTTCCTTGCGGCCAACGACCTGCTCACCATGTTCGTGGCGCTGGAGGTGCTCAGCCTGCCGTTGTACCTGATGTGTGGGTTGGCCCGGCGCCGCAGGCTGCTGGCCCAGGAGGCGGCGGTCAAGTACTTCCTGCTGGGGGCTTTCAGCTCAGCGTTCTTCCTGTACGGGGTCGCCCTGCTGTACGGCTACGCGGGTTCGGTCACCCTGTCCCGGATCGCCGAGGCGTCAGCGGGCAGCAATAGGCCGGACACGTTGCTGTTCGGTGGGCTGGCGCTGCTGGTGATCGGGCTGCTGTTCAAGGGCTCGATCGGGCCGTTCCACACCTGGACGCCGGACGTCTATCAGGGCGCGGCGACGCCGGTGACGGCGTTCATGGCGGCGTGCACCAAGGTGGCTGCCTTCGGTGCGATTCTGCGGGTGCTGACGGTGGCATTCGAGGGCACCCGCTGGGAGTGGCGCGGCCTGCTGTGGGGTGTCGCGATCGTCTCTATGGTGATCGGCGCGGTTCTCGGCCTGACCCAGACCGACGTCAAGCGCATGATCGCCTACTCGTCGGTGGCGCACGCCGGATTCCTGCTGGTCGGCGCCATCGCGTTGACCGCCCAAGGCCTGTCCGGCACGATGTTCTACTTGCTCGCCTACGGCTTCACCACACTCGCGGCATTCGGTGTCGTCACCCTGGTGCGCGACGCGGATGGTGAGGCCACCCACCTGTCGCAATGGGCCGGGTTGGCCAAGCGGTCCCCGTTGACGGCGGCAGTCTTCGCGTTCCTGCTCTTCGCGCTTGCTGGGATCCCGTTGACCAGTGGGTTCACTGCCAAGTTCGCGGTGTTCAGCGCGGCGCTGGCGGACGGGATGGCGCCGCTGGTGATGATAGCGCTGGTGGCCAGCGCGGTGGCCGCATTCTTCTACCTGCGGGTGGTGGTGTTGATGTACTTCAGCGAACCCGCCATCGACGGTCCGACAGTGAGCGTGCCCGGGGCCTTCACCACCGCCGCGATCACCCTCGGAGTAGTGATCACGCTGCTGCTCGGCGTCGTGCCCACCTTCGCCCTGAACTGGGCCGCTCTCGGCACGTTCGGCTCCTGATCGGTGATGAGCAGGTCGACATCTGAGCAGCTCGCCGGCGTGGAGCTGGCCGACCCCGCGCTGCGCGCCGTCCTGGAGCGCGGCCTGACCCAAGTGGAGGAGCTGCTGCACCGGGAGGTGCAAAGCGAGTTCCGCTTCCTCACCGAGGCCTCGCTGCACCTGGTCGACGCCGGCGGCAAGCGGTTCCGGCCGCTGTTCACCCTGCTCGCCGGCCAGTTCGGGCCGGACAACGGGCGGCCGCAGGACGTCGTGCGCGCGGCCGCGGTCGTGGAGCTGGTCCACCTCGCAACGCTCTACCACGACGACGTGATGGACGAGGCCACCATGCGTCGCGGGGCGGTGAGCGCCAACGCCCGTTGGGACAACACCGTCGCGATCCTCACCGGCGACTTCCTGTTCGCGCACGCCTCCCGGATGGTCGCCGACCTCGGACCGGACGCGGTGCGGATCATCGCCTGCACCTTCGCCGAGTTGGTCACCGGCCAGATGCGCGAGACCATGGGTCCCGCCGAGGGCGCCGATCCGGTGGCGCACTACCTGGCGGTGATAGCGGAGAAGACCGGCTCGCTGATCGCCACCGCCGGCCGGTACGGCGCGATGTTCTCCGGTGCCCCCCAGGAGCGCATCGACGCGCTGCGCCGGTTCGGCGAGAAGATCGGCACCGTGTTCCAGATCTCCGACGACATCATCGACATCGCCTCGCCATCCGCCCAGTCCGGCAAGACGCCGGGAACCGATCTGCGGGAGGGCGTCCGCACCCTGCCCATGCTCTACGCGCTGGCTGACGGCGGTCCTGGGGTCGACCGACTCCGCGTCCTGCTGGCCGGGCCGCTGACCGACGACGCGCTCATCGCGGAGGCCCTGTGGCTGCTGCGCGAGTCACCCGGCCTGGACCGGGCGATGAGCACCCTGCGCTCCTACACCGACTCCGCTCGCGCCGAACTAGCAGTCCTCCCTCCCTGCCCAGCCCGTGACGCCCTGGCCTCAGTCACCGACTACCTAGCCGCCCGCACCGGCTGACCCGGTCTCGCCTCGCGATCCCTCCAGCGTTGTCACTGTCCGTGACCTCCGGAGAAGGACTGTTGTTTCGTACGCAGGTGCCGCAGATGGCAACTTTTCGCTGAAAGTTGCCTCCAGCGGCACCTGTGCAAAAGATCTATCCGTCTCTTTCTGGGACTGGTCGGACTGGTGGGGCCAATGACACCAGTGAGGCCAGCTGGGGGGCTGTTTCGTAGGTCACCGCGTCGGCGTGTGTGGGCATCGTGGCGGTGGCGCGCAGGGCGGCCTTGGTAGCGATGACGAGGTCGCGGGGAGCCGCAGCTGCCCGGCGTGCGAGGTCGACAGCGGCGGCCACGACCGCCTCGTGCGCGGCGGCGGAGCGGGGTTCACCGTCGACATCCACCAGTCGGTGGGCCAGGCCGGTTCGCACGGCATCGTGGGCGTCCAGCGGCTCGCCGAACAGGGCCATCGCCGCGGTGGTCTGGGGGCCTACGGTGCGCTGGGCCAGCCACGTCATCCCGCCGCCGGGATGGATGCCCAGCGCCAGGAAGCGCGCGTCGAACAACGCGCCCGGGCCGACCAGGCGCAGGTCGCAGGCCAGCGCCAGGTTCAGCCCAGCGCCCACAGCGGGCCCGTTGACGGCCGCGATGGTGGGTACCGCGGCATTCGCGACGGCGAGAAAGCCAGCGTAGATGCGGCGCAGGTCAGCCTCGGAGCCTGACTGACCAGCAGCGGCCAGTGCGCCCAGATCGCCTCCGGCGCAGAATGCGGGCGGGGCGCCGGTGATCACCATGGCGTGCACCGATTCGTCGCGGTCGCACGCCGCGACGGTCTGGGCCAGCAGGTCGGACAGCTCGAGGCTCAGCGCGTTGCGCCGGGTCGGATCGGACACCGTCAACACGGCCACGCCGGCGTGGCGCTCCACAAACACGTCCATGCTGGTGAGTCTGTCTCAGGGCGCCGGCATCTCTAGCAGCGGCCGTTCCAGCAGGGTGGAGAGCACCACGGCGGAGACCGTCCGCTCCACGATGTCCACGGCCCGCAGCCGCTCCAGCGCGGACTCCAGGTGCGCGATGCCGCCGGCGCGCAGGTGCACGATCGCGTCCGCCGCACCGGACACCGTGTAGGCCGCCACCACCTCGGGTAGCAGGACCAGGCCGGCCCGGATCTCCGAAGGCGCCACGTTGCCGCGGCAATGCACCTCGACGAAGGCCTCGATGCCCCAGCCCAGCGCGCTGGGGTCGACCACAGCGGTGAAGCCGCGTAGGACGCCGACGTCGAGCAGCCTGTCGACTCGGCGCTTCACGGCGGGAGCGGACAGCCCGACGATCCCACCGATCTCCGCGTAGCTGGAGCGGGCGTCGGCCACCAGCTGCGCAACGATCTGCTGGTCAATCGAATCCATACGCAATATTCTGCCTGTGTTTCAGCAAAAATACCACATTGAAATCTGAGCATGAGGCTCGATACAATCGAATCATGTCATCGGCAGTGCAGTCGCCAGCGCTCACGCGGGTCGGCACCGCGCGCCGCTACCTGATGTGCCCGCCGCGCTACTTCACGGTGAGCTACACGATCAACCCCTGGATGGACCCCCACCAGCCAGTGGATACCGCTCGGGCGATGGCGCAGTGGACCGCATTGGCGGACACTTACGGCGCGCTCGGGCACACCGTCGAGCTGATCGATCCCGAGCCGGGCCTACCGGACATGGTGTTCGCGGCCAACGCCGGCACCATGATCGATGGTGTTGTCCTGGGAGCGCGGTTCCGCAACGTGCAGCGGGCCGCGGAGGCAGAGCACTACCGGCTCTGGTTCGTCGCGCACGGCGCGCGCGAGATGGTGATGCCCAGCTCGGTCAACGAGGGTGCCGGAGACCTGATGTGGACCGGCTCGCTGCTGCTGGCCGGTACCGGTTTCCGCACCGAACCGGCGGCGCACGCCGAGGCGCAGGACCTGCTCGGAGTTCCGGTGATCTCGCTACAGCTGGTCGATCCCTACTACTACCACCTCGACACCTGCCTGCTGGTGCTCGACGATTCACCGTCCGCGCCGCTGATCGCCTACTACCCGGCGGCGTTCTCGGCCGCCTCACGACGGGTGCTGGCCCGATCGTTCCCCGACGCGGTGATCGCAACCGCGCCGGACGCGGCGTGCCTGGGACTCAACGGCGTGTCCGACGGCCGCTGCGTGGTGCTACCGCGCGAGGCTGTGGAGCTGGGGCGCGCCCTGGCCGTCCGCGGCTTCGAGCCCGTGTTCGTCGACGTCTCCGAACTTCGCCGGGCCGGTGGCGGCCCCAGGTGCTGCACCCTGGAGCTGCGCGGCTCCGGAAAGAGCTGAGGAACCCCACCCCCGAACGGTGCGTTGGACTGATCGGAACCCGAACACACCCGGGGAGGCTGACGCACCGTGCACAACCACGTCAACGGGCTGAAGACCGCATTGCTGCTCGGCGGGATGTCCGCGCTGGTGGTGCTGATCGGCTCGTTCTTCGGCCGCAGCGGCGTGTTCATCGCGCTGGTGTTCGTGGTCGGGATGAACGCCTACTCCTACTTCAACTCAGACAAGCTCGCATTGCGCACCATGCACGCTCGTCCGGTGTCCGAGCCGGAGCAGCCCATGATGTACCGAATCGTGCGGGAATTGGCCACCGATGCGCGCCAACCGATGCCGCGGCTGTACCTCAGCCCGACCCAAGCACCCAACGCGTTCGCCACCGGCCGCAACCCGCGACACGCCGCGGTGTGCTGCACCGTCGGGATCCTCGAGCTGTTGAATGAGCGCGAGCTGCGCGGGGTGCTCGGCCACGAGCTGTCGCACGTCTACAACCGCGACATTCTCATCTCCTCGGTCGCCGGGGCACTCGCCGGTATGGTGACGGCATTGTCGAACCTGGCGATCTTCGCGGGGCTGTTCGGCGGCGGTAACAACGACCGGACCAACCCTCTCGCCATGATCCTCATCGCGCTACTCGGCCCGATCGCGGCCGGCATCGTGCAGATGGCGGTCAGCCGGTCGCGCGAGTACCAGGCCGACGCATCCGGGGCGGAACTCACCGGGGACCCACTGGCACTGGCCAGTGCGCTGCGCAAGCTGGAGCGCGGCACTGCGCTGGCGCCACTCGCCCCTGCGCCTGCCGTGGTCGCGCAGTCGCACCTGATGATCGCCAACCCGTTCCGGCCGGGCGACGGTGTCGCGCGGTTGTTCTCCACCCACCCGCCGATCGCCGACCGGGTGCACCGCTTGGAAGAGCTGGCCCGCCGCCAGCTGCCTTGACGCGGGTCAGATGGAGCGGGCGATGTCCATGACGTACTGACCGTAGCCGGAGGTCGCCAACGCCTGGCCCAGCGCGTAGCAGGCGTCGGCGTCGATGTAGCCCATCCGCAGCGCGATCTCCTCTAGGCAGGCGATCCGCACCCCTTGGCGGTGTTCGAGTACCTGGACGAACTGGCCCGCCTCCAGCAGCGACTCGTGCGTTCCGGTGTCCAGCCAGGCGAACCCGCGGCCCAGGTCGATCAACGTCGCCCTTCCTTGGTGCAGGTAGTGCGTGTTGATGTCGGTGATCTCCAGCTCGCCGCGCGCGGACGGGGTCAGCGAGCGAGCGACCTTCACCACGTCGTTGTCGTAGAAGTACAGGCCGGTGATCGCCTTGTTCGAGCGCGGAGCTGCCGGCTTCTCCTCGATGGAAATCAACTTGCCGGCGGCGTCCACCTCACCGACGCCGTAGCGTTGCGGGTCCTTGACCGGGTACCCGAACAGCACGCAGCCGTCCAAGCTCGCCACACACTGCCGGAGCCGGTTGGAGAAGCCGGGACCGTAGAAGATGTTGTCCCCCAACACGAGCGCGACCGGGTCGTCGGCGATGAACTCCGCGCCGATCACGAAGGCCTCGGCAAGACCGTTGGGCTGGGCCTGCTCGGCGTAGCTCAGACGTAGCCCCAGCGTGGCGCCGTCACCGAGCAGGCGACGGAACAGCGGCAGATCAGCGGGGGTCGAGATGATCAGGATCTGCCGGATCCCGGCCAGCATGAGCACCGAAAGTGGGTAGTACACCATCGGCTTGTCGTACACCGGCAGCAGCTGCTTGCAGACGGCCTGGGTGACCGGATACAGCCGGGTACCACTGCCGCCTGCCAGAACGATCCCCTTCACCGGCACCAGTGTCCGTGACTCGATTGATCGCGGTCAGGCCGGGTAGCACTCGTTCGGGCTGGTAACGACCGAGGGTCGCCAAGCGATAGTTAGGAGCTAG
Organism: Pseudonocardiales bacterium; assembly: GCA_003244055.1. Classification (GTDB taxonomy): domain Bacteria; phylum Actinomycetota; class Actinomycetes; order Mycobacteriales; family Pseudonocardiaceae. The sequence goes on from QHBZ01000167.1 coordinate 53,453, forward strand.
CCACCTGAAGTTGATCCCTGCCCGGGATCAACTGCGTTCGACAGGAGCATTCAGTGACCGGTGAAGACCCAACCGCGACTCCTCCAGCATCTGTGTCTCCTGAACCATTGATGCAGATGATTCAGGGTCTTCAAGTGACAGCGATCCTTCGAGCCGCCATCCAGCTGGGAATTTTCGATCAGATCGCCAATGGCAACGGCCAGGCGGGTTCGATTGCAGTCGAGGTCGGTGCCGATGAACGCGGTACGCGCATACTTCTCGACGCGCTCGCCGCGCTGGGACTGCTCAACAGCACCGACGGCTACCGGCTCACCCCGCTCGCGGATAATTTTCTTGTCACCAGCCGGCCAGGCTACTTAGGTGGCATGTTCAACATCATGGCCGGACCATGGACGTGGACCGCTTATCAACGTCTTGCCGAGGCGGTCCGTCACGGCGGCACGATTTTGGCCGAACACGCCGAGACTCCCGGATGGGAATTCTGGGAGACATTCGCGCAATCGAGCACAGGAATTGCCGCGCCCGGATCCCAGGTGCTGGTCCAGCTCCTTGAGGGAGGGTTCGGCCAACGTGAGAGCCTGGAGATCCTTGACGTGGCCTGCGGTAGTGGCCTTTACTCCCTGACGCTGGCGGCCCAGCATCCGAGGGCGCGGGCCACGTTGCTCGACTGGGCCAACGTGCTGGAGCGGACCAAGGACAACGTTGATCGGCTGGGCCTGCGCGAACGCACGAGCTTCATTGAAGGCAACGCGTTCGAAGTAGCGTTGGGCGGCCCCTACGACGTGATTATCGCGAGCCACATCTTCCACCACTTCTCCGAGCGGCGTTGCCTAGAACTGATGCGTCGCCTGGCGGCGGCATTGAAGCCGGACGGGCGGCTGGTGATCCATGACTTCGTTTCGGGAGCACGTCCGGCTGATGAGCCTTTCCCATACCTCTTCTCGGTGATCATGCTTGGGTCGACGCGGGAAGGCGAGGTCCATTCGCTCGACACATACCGGAGACTCCTGCATGACGCGGCACTCTCACCGCCAGAGGTTCACCAGAGCCAAGGGATGCCAAGCCGCTTTTTGATCACCAGGGGTGAAAGTCACCTGTAGTTGGTGAACTGCGCCATGGACGACTGCGACCAGCGCATGTCCACCTGACGTGGTACCTGACCAGTGTGAATCACGCTCGTCCCTTGTCGTCGTCGGTTGGTGGTGGCCACCGCCGTTTGTATCGTATTTGTACCGGTGTCTCGTCATGAGTTCCTGCAACCTCACTCCTCCAAGGGCACCCCGGTTGACCCGGACCCTTTGATCCCCAGTCGGTCCTTGACGGTGTCGACGGCACGTGAAAACTGACCCCCGCGCGGCATCCGAATTTTGACCCCTTGCGCCGCGATCCTGGCTCGCACCGAGCTGGGGAGGACGAAGGGGTGTTGATCGTGGAGAACTGGGCTGAGATCCGTCGGTTGCGTCGGGCGGAGCGGTTTCCGATCAAGGAGATCGCGCGGGTGGTGGGGTGTTCGCGTAACACGGTGAGGGCGGCGTTGGCCGCCGACGGGCCACCGCGGTATGTCCGGGCGCGGGTGGGGTCGATCGTGGATGAGGTCGAGCCGCGGATCCGGGAGTTGCTGGCGGTGTATCCGACGATGCCGGCGACGGTGATCGCGGAGCGGATCGGGTGGTCGAGGTCGATTCGGGTGCTCTCAGGTCGGGTCGCGGAGTTGCGTCCGGTGTATCTGCCACCGGATCCGGCTAGCCGCACGTTGTATGTGGCCGGGGAGATCGCCCAGTGCGATTTCTGGTTCCCGGATATCGAGGTGCCGGTGGGGTTCGGCCAGACCCGGACCGCGACGGGGCTGCCGGTGCTGACCATGGTCACGGGGTATTCCCGGTGGTTGTCGGGGTTGTTGATCCCGACCCGCACTGCCGAGGATCTGTTCGCCGGCTGGTGGGGCCATATCGCCGGGTTGGGTGCGGTGCCGCGGGTGTTGGTCTGGGATGGGGAGGGCGCGATCGGGCGGTGGCGCGGCGGGCGCAGCGAGCTCACCACCGATTGTCAGGGGTTCCGCGGGACGCTGGGCATCAAGGTGATCATTTGTCGGCCCGCGGACCCGGAAGCCAAGGGGCTCGTCGAGCGATCCCATGACTACTTGGAGCGTTCGTTCCTGCCCGGGCGCACCTTCTGCTCACCGGCGGATTTCAACACCCAGCTCGCCGCGTGGCTGGCGGTAGTCAATGGGCGGGTCCGCCGCGCGTTGGGATGCGCCCCCACTGAGCGGATCACCGCTGACCGGGCGGCGATGCTGTCCTTGCCGCCGGTGGCGCCGGTGACCGGGTGGCGGTCCTCGACCCGGCTGGCTAGGGACCACTACATCCGCCTCGATGGCAACGACTACTCGGTGCACCCGGCGGTGATCGGGCGCCGGATCGAGGTCGTCGCTGACCTGGGCCGGGTCCGGGCGTACTGCGAGGGGCGGGTCGTGGCTGATCACGACCGGCTGTGGGCCAAACACCAGACGGTGTCTGATCCCGAGCACGTCGCCGCGGCCACGGCGCTGCGCCGTGAGCGGATCGCCCTGATCGGCCCCACCGCCGCCCGCGAGCCGGAGGTCGAAATCCGCGCCTTGGCCGACTACGACACCGCCCTGGGCTTGGCCGACGGCGACGGCCACGGTGGCGATGAGGTGGCGTCATGACCCCGGCGATCCCGCCGCGGGACGATACCGGGACGACCCTCCCCGACCGCAGATGCGCCGGCTGCGGGGCAACGTTCACCCCGACCGGCCGGGCGCGCCACTGCTCGACCGCGTGCCGCAAACGAGTGTTCCGGGCTCGCCATGACGTGGTCGCGGTCGCTGACCTACCCGCGGCGCCACCGGCCGGGACCCGTCGGGAGCACACCGTCTATGAGTGTCCCGACTGCGGGGACCGGCAACTGGGCGTGCAGCGCTGCGCGGGCTGCGGCCGGTTCGGTCGCGCCCTGGGGCTCGGCGGGGCGTGTCCGGGCTGCGGGGACCCGGTCACCCTCGCCGACCTCGACCTCGAGCGCAAGGCGTCGCGGTGAGCACCCGAACCGGCACAGGGCCGGCCCGGGACCTGGGCGCCGAGGTGGCATTCCTGACCCGGGCGCTGAAGGCACCCACGCTGCGCGAGTCCGTCGGGCGCCTCGCGCAGCGGGCCCGCGCCGAATCGTGGAGCCACGAGGAGTTCCTGGTGGCCTGCCTGCAACGGGAGGTCTCCGCCCGAGAGTCCCACGGTGGCGAAGGTCGCATCCGCGCCGCCCGGTTCCCCGCCCGCAAGAGCCTCGAGGACTTCGACTTCGACCACGCCCGCGGCCTGAAACGCGACACCCTCGCCCACCTTGGCACCCTGGACTTCGTCACCGCACGCGACAACGTGGTGTTCCTCGGCCCGCCCGGCACCGGCAAAACCCACCTGGCGACCGGGCTGGCGATCCGGGCGTGTCAGGCCGGGCATCGAGTGCTCTTCGCCACCGCCACACAATGGGTCGACCGCCTCGCCGACGCCCACCACACCGGCCGGTTGCAGACCGAACTGATCCGACTGGGTCGCTACCCGCTACTCGTAGTCGATGAAGTGGGCTACATCCCCTTCGAAGCCGAAGCAGCGAACCTGTTCTTCCAACTCGTCTCATCACGCTATGAGAGAGCGAGCCTGATCGTCACCAGCAACAAGGTCTTCGGCCGCTGGGGCGAGGTCTTCGGCGACGACGTCGTCGCCGCCGCCATGATCGACCGACTGGTCCACCACGCCGAAGTCCTCGCCCTCAAAGGCGACAGCTACCGGCTCAAAGACCGAGACCTCGGCCGCGTCCCCGCGGCAACCACCACCGACAAGTAAAGATCAAAACACAGGCAGGGGGTCAATTTTCAGATGCCGACAGGGGGTCAGTTTTCGAGTGCCGTTGACAGACGGTACGGCACCAGTACGGCACCTACCGTGACTTGCCGCATAGCGTTTGAATCCGTGCCCCCCTGGAGCAGGCTCGACACCGACGGCTACCGGCCGTTGCGCCTTGCGGCAGTCCTGGAGTAACCCGCCAGGTGGCTTGCGACCGCCGGTGTTAGTCCCTGATGGTGCAGGCCTGCTGCAACCTCGGCTGCGAGACTTTACTGCCGGCGAGGTTGATGGTTATCGGCTTGGGTGTCGCTGCCAGGAATGTTTTCGTCCCGGCCGCATTCTCGCCGTTACGATCGTGGTCGCCTACGCGCCGGACGGCCCGGACAGCGAGTGAGACCCGTGATGGCAAAGCTCAAGAAGGAGCACTCCGGTGCCGCAGGTCAAGCAGGTCCTGGAGTACACGCGTGCACACGCCGATGAACTCGACAAGGACATGAGACTGGCGTCTGGCGGCCAGGACTATGAGTCCTACTGGAAGGCCGACCACGTCGTGGCTGAAGCGCGAATCGCGGCGCGGGCGGTGGCCGCGCTGGAGTGCGACCATTTGATCAAGACCGTGCCCCGCACCAGCCGCAAGGAGGTCGCCCGACACAAGGCCTACGGTCAAAATTGGCTAGGCAGTGTCACCCCATCAGCTGAAGCCCGTCACCCATCATCTGGCACCAGACAGACGAACCGCACAATGCGGCTGCTACTGCAGACATGGCCGCCGTTGGGATCAACACGACAGCCCCGGTGCGGTCGGCGTGTCTCCGCCTAACGGCGCCAGAGGGACGGTATACATGCCGTATGATGACCGGTCAGGAGCTACTTGCGGGGATAGTGTTGGGTCTCGGTGGCGGAATAATGTACGGACGATGGTGGACAGAACGCCGCCGAGCTAAAGAGTCTATGCGCAAACTCTGGGCAGACAAGCATAAGAATCGTGGTGACATGTCATGGTGGTGGTAGCAATATGCAAAATTGTCGATAAAAGTTGTTGATGCCACGACTATGGATATGATTGCGAAAGCATTAACAATCTCGTTGATTGTGGTTCTGGTCATCATTCTGCCGAGCTTGTTCGGCGATTCTGTCGCAACGCACAGCCCGTCGGTCTTCGCCGCAATACACTACATTCTTCAGGTAATCTGGCGCGCGTTGCAAGACATTTTTCAGGTCGGTCACCATGTCTAATACCGGAACCTGAATATCGTCATGTACAGAGATTCTCTGCCACGGTTTCGACCTTCTAAATATGGAGCATGCACACCTCGTCAGTGCGTGATGGTCGCCCTTCTTGGCGACGACGAGCATGAACAGTGGTCGCACGAAATTGTCATGCCACCACGAGTTCTTAGCCAGTCGGTCGAGGGGCGTGGTTCGCTGACCGACGTGATATAGACACCGGATTTCTGTAGTTCCGATACGTAGTCTTCGAGAGGTCGGAACCACATTCGTCCACGTCCGGCATTAAGTGGCGGTGACGGCTGGTCGGAAACCGTTTCTTTCCCCTCCAAAGACCAAGACTAGTAAGCGTACCAACGAGCTACCAGACATCACGGTCAATGTATTAGCTCACCACCTGGAGCGGTTTCCGGTGATCTCGGTGGAACTTGATGACGAGACTGACCCACGAAGACCGGTTCGAAGGCTGGCTTCCTTGATCTTCACCAGCGACAGCGGTCGCCCGATCCATCGTGCGGACTGGTCGCACATCTGCACACTCGCTCACTTCTCAACGATGTACTGGGTTGTACCCCACCTGTACCCAATGCCACGTAGCTTAGCACCTGTACCCGGGCACGTCGGTCGACGTTCCGGTGCTGGTCAGGGTGTGACGAGCGACTAAAATCACCGGTAGTTGGTGAACTGCAGGGCGACGCCGAAATCACGGTCTTTCAATAGGGCGATGACGGCTTGCAGATCGTCTTTCTTCTTGCCCGACACGCGAAGCTGATCGCCTTGGATCTGGGCCTGCACGCCCTTGAGTCTCTCGTCCCGGACCGCCTTGGCGATCTCCTTGGCCTTGTCCTGGCTGATGCCCTGCAAGATGCGTCCGGTGGTCCGGTAGATCTTGCCCGAGATGGCGGGCTCGTCCACCTCAAAGGACTTCAGTGAGATGCCCCGCTTGACCAGCTTGCCCTGGACGACGTCGATAGCGGCGCGGCAGCGCTCCTCGGTCTCCGCCTCGATCGTGATCGCCTCGTCACCGGTCCAGGTCGCCTTCGCTCCGGTGCCTCGGAAGTCGAACCGGGTCGACAGCTCCTTGACCGCCTGATTGAGCGCGTTGTCCACCTCCTGCCGGTCGACCTTGCTGACCACATCGAACGATGGATCCGCCATCGCAGCCTCCTCGCGTCGAGCCGGTGCCGACCTTACCCGCCAGGCCCGCTCAGCCTTGACGTCACCGGCTGTGTATCGTAACTAGCGGTCGGTGCATCCGGCCTCCAGGCGGGTTGCCCGAGCGGCCAATGGGAGCGGACTGTAAATCCGTCGGCTGATGCCTTCCAAGGTTCGAATCCTTGACCCGCCACCCATCAGGAACAGTGTCGACGCGCCCAGGGAGATGATCTCTGGGCACGTGCTGTGGGCATGAGTTTCGCTGCGGCATGCCCACAGCACGTGCCAAACGTGGTGACGAGCGGATCCGCGGCAACATCGAGCGCATCATCAGACCCACCCTCGGCTCGATCGCGATCTCGAAGCTATCGACGCGTTATCTGGAAACCCTCTATGCGGAGCTGCGGCGCTGCCGGATCCGGTGTGACCGGAAACCCTTCGTCGAACACAAGGCGAAGGGCGAGCACGACTGCGCGAAGGTGAGGTGCGCGCCACACGTGTGCAAGCCGATGGCCGCGTCGACGGTTCGGCAGATCCACTCGATCATCAGCGGCGCCCTGTCGGCGGCTGTGCGGTGGGACTGGCTGGAGTCCAATCCCGCGCGGGGCGCTCAACGGTCCAAGCAGAAACCCCCGGAGCCCGACCCGCCGTCGCCCGCCGATGCTGCCAGGCTGGTGGATGAGGCTTTCGAGATGGATGAGGACTGGGGCACCCTGGTGTGGCTGGTCATGACAACCGGTCTGCGCAGGGGCGAGGTGTGCATCCTGCGGTGGTCGCGGGTGGACCTCGACGCGGGCGAGATCGACATCCGCACCAGCTACCGGCTGCGTCGGGGCGTCGGCACGGAAAGGGACACCAAGACCCACCAGATGCGGCGGATCGCACTGGATACCGAAACGGTGGGGCTGCTCCGGGAACACAAACAGCGGTGGCGCTCCCGGATGGCCGATCTCGGGCTGCAGCTGACCGACGAGATGTATGTATTCACCGGGCCCCGCCAAGCGGTGCCCACGGTGCCCTACTCCCCCGCATGGTCTGTCCAGCCGGTACAAGCACATGGCCGAACGTCTAGGCATCGACACGCACATCCACGCCTTGCGGCACTATTCGGCCACTGAGCTGCTGAGCGCAGGCGTGGACCTGCGTACCGTCGCAGGGCGCCTCGGCCACGGAGGGGGAGGAGCAACCACCCTGCGGGTCTACGCCGCCTGGGTCGCCGCGTCCGACCGCAAAGCAGCCGAAATCCTCGGCTCCCGCCTGCCCAAGCGCCGTAACGCTGGCGGCAAGGACACCTTGGTCGGTTAATCCTTGCCTTGGGCGCTGGGTTCCCGCTGTTCATGGTGAGGGCTGCTTGATTTCAGGTCAGCGGCCATCCAGGCATCGCGAATGGGCTGGCTAGTACGGTCGGTGTATCAGGAGGTGGTCGCATGGTGAGCGACAGCGCGCGGCGTGCGCGGTGGCGCCGCTACTGGGATCGGCATTCCAAGACCTACGACCGCGAGATGCGCTTTTTCGACCGCGTCCTGTTCGGCGACACCCGGAGCTGGATCTGCCAGCAGGCGACCGGTGAGGTGCTCGAGGTCGCCATCGGTACCGGCCTGAACCTGGAGCACTACCCGTCCGACGTCGCCTTGACCGGCATCGAGCTCAGCCCAGACATGCTCGTGATCGCACGCCGACGCGCGGATGACCTTGGCCGTCAGGTCGAGCTCCGGGTGGGCGATGCCGAAGCACTCGACATCCCCAGCGCAACCTTCGACACGGTGGTCTGCACCTTCTCACTGTGCGCCATTCCCGATCATCACAAGGCTCTCACCGAGATGACACGGATACTGCGACCCGGGGGAGTGCTGCTGCTTGCCGACCATGTAGCCAGTTCGGACCGCGTGCTGCGAGCTAGCCAGCGCGTCCTCGAGCTGGTGACGATCCCACTGGGAGGCGAGCACTTCCGGCGCCGCCCCATCGAGCACGTCCGCGACGCAGGGGTCCGGATTGAACGCCACGACCGGTTCGCGGCAGGGATCGTGGAACGGCTCGCGGCGCGCAGACCAATTGACTGAACGCCAAGTACGCGATCTTTGTTGGTTGATATCGCCTGCTGACCTGCGGGCCACACCCCCAGGAGGGTGGCTGCCCGGGGACAGGAGGGGGGATCCCCGGGCGGCGCGCCCGCACCGGCGCACCCGGCTGCGGATTCAACGCGAGTTGCCGTACTCCTTAAAGCCGGGCTCGGAGTGCTGGTCGATCTCGAAGGGGCGCAGGTGGTGACCTCGGGTGTGAGCTGGTCGGCCATAGGACCGACCCCAGAAGGGTTCGGTTATCGCCCGACCCAAGTTCGGTTAGCGGTCGGCCAAATCCGGCAGGACCACTGCGCCAGCCCCGGCTGAGTACACCGGCGATTGTCCCTCGTAAAAATTGAGTACGACGGCGGCCGTTGACCCGATTGACGAGCACCTCAAGCACTGCGTGACCGAGGCGATGTCCCAAGACGGTTCCGTCTCCGACCAGAACCTCGCCGAGGCGAGCGCGGCGATCGGACGCCTCGTTCGGTCCTGAAGCTGAGCGCGCGACCGCCGACCCTCATTTCCTAGTCCTACTCATGCTGTCCCCGCACCATAAGCCCCATCCACGCCCGGTGCTGGGCGTGGATGAGAAGCCGACCACCCTCTCGCCCGGAGATGGTCGAGCACACCGTTAGGGCGTCGTACTTCCGTTTGCGCGTGCACGGACCATCTTGTTCATCTCGACGATCTCCATGCGCTGCGTGATCTTGATCGACTTCGCGAGATTC
>QHBZ01000168.1:0-6616 GCA_003244055.1 Pseudonocardiales bacterium
TAACGCGGCGCTGCACTAGGTAGGACTACTCGACCTGGCTGCGACGCTCAGCCCGGCGGACCCGGCACAACGCATATCACGGATGCAAACCGAATCTGGCCGTTGGCTGGTCTGGCTGCCGAGGCCCATCCTCCACCACGGGTGCGGCATCCGGCGGCTGCGCGCCATTGGCCTGCACGGTTCGCTCGGCCTGGTCGGTTAGCTGGGCCTGGTCAGTTAGCTCGGCCTGCTCGGTTAGCTCGGCCGGCTCGGCCTGCTCCGCGGCGGTGGGCGCGGCGGCCACGCCAAGCGCCTCGATCAGCAGGTGGTGCACGTCGGACAGCTGATCGGTGACCTGGGATCGCAGCTGCTTGGCCGCAGCCACCTGGCGAGTGACCTTTAACACTCGATTGCTCAGCCGCTCGCCCGCCATCCGCATGATCAGATGCAACGCGGCGACGCTGTGGGTCTGGTAATCGCGGATCCAGGCGTCCGTCTCTGACTCGCGCCTCGCGATGTCCCGTTCGGCCTGCTGCTCCGCCCGCTGGTGTCGGGCCGCGGATTCAGCTTCCGCGGCCTGTCGCCGGGCATTGGACTCGGCCTCCAGGTGCTCGCACTGCCGCCTGGTTTCGGCCAGCAGCCGATCGGCCTCGAGGCGAGCGCTCTGGCGCAGCGAGGTGGTCTCCCGCTCGGTAACGGTCTGCAACTCGGCGGCCTCGTCCTCGGCTATCTGCAGCATCCGCTGGATTCCCTCGGTCGCGGCGGTCAGCGGGGACCGCTGCAGGCGATCCACCTCAGTGGCCGCCTCCGCGGCTTCCCGACGCAGACGATCAAGCTGCTTGGTCGCCTCCGCCGCTTCCCGACGCAGCTTTTCAACCTGGTCGTTGAGGTCACCGGCCCGTCGCAGCGCGGCGTCGCGTTCAGCGCCAATGGTCCCAACGCGAGCTTTGAGAGCGGTGACGTGGTCAATGACCTGCTGCCGGTGGAAGCCACGCAACACGATCTCGAAGGGCGGGGGTGAGCCAACGGCCTCGTCCCGGGTTCCGTGCATGTCGCCGGATGGTAGCCCCGGTACTCACCGTGCCGCGCTGAGCACCGCTCGCTCGATTCGCTCGCGCGCCTCGGCCGGCAGCGTGGTGTGACCATCTGCGGTGCTGGGACCACCGGAGGCAGTCAGGCAGAACGAGTCCACCGCCGAGCCGCCCAGGGTGGCGACCCGCGCCCACCGGATGGTGACCGCGTTGCTCTCCAACGCCGCGGCAACCCGGTACAACAAGCCGATCCGGTCGGTGGTGCGCAGCTCGAGGATCACCGCGCAGGTGGCCTCGTCGTCGAACCACAGCACCTTGGTCTCGACCTCGGACGACCCCGCCCCGGGCGCTGGGGTTTCGCCGTAGTCGCGCTCCTTGGCCGCCAGCGCGTCCGCCAGTTGCAACGAGCCGTCCAACGCCCGCGCCAGTTCCTGGCGCAGCAGCGCGACGTCCGGCGGTCGACCAAAGCGCGGCGAGACGGTGAAGCTCGCCACCGCCGCGCAGCCGCCGGGCAGCTCCACGACCCGGATGTCGGCGGAGTGGACCCGCAGCGAGTGCAGCGCGAGCACCCCCGCTGCCAGCGCAAGCACACCAGGCCGGCCAGGAGCCACGACCGTGATGGTGGTCGCCCCATCCGGTCCGGTCGCACTGTCCGCTGTGACGTGCAGCGCACCGCTGCTGACGAACTGCAGCGCCAACGCACGGTGCTCCCCGGTGAGCGGCTCCGGGGCCGGCACCGGCCGGCCGGAGAGCACCGCCCGGCAGCGTTCGGCGAGGTCGGAGATCAGTCCGGCACGCCATTCGGTCCAGACACCTGGGCCGGTGGCCAGACTGTCCGCCTCGGCTAACGCGACCAGCAGCTCCAGCAGGGTCGGATCCCCACCGAGGGTGTCCACCACCCGCTGCGCGGTGGTGGGATCGTCGAGGTCTCGGCGGGTCGCGGTGTGGGGTAGCAGCAGATGGTGACGCACCATCGCGCGGAGCGTCTCGACGTCCGAGGGCCACAGCCCGAGCCGGTGCCCGATCTGCTCGGCGAGCGCGGCGCCGACGACGCTGTGGTCGCCGCCGCGGCCCTTGCCCAGGTCGTGCAGCAGCGCGCCGAGCAGGAGCAGGTCCGGGCGGGCGACCGTGGTGGTCAGCCGAGCCGCCTGCGCCGCGGCCTCCACCAGATGCCGGTCCACAGTCCAGACATGGGCCCGATCCCGCGGCGGCAGGTCACGCACCGCACCCCATTCCGGGAACAGTCGGCCCCACAGGCCGGTACGGTCCATCGCCTCGATGACATCCACCGCCGCCGGTCCGGCACCCAGCAGCGACAGGAGCTCCTCCAACGCTGACCGCGGCCATGGTCGGCGCAGCTCCGGCGCGGTCTCGGCGAGGGCAGTGAGGGTGCCGGTAGCGACGGGCATACCAGTTCGGGCGGCCGTCGCCGCGACCCGCAGCGCCAGCGCAGGATCCCGTACCGGGTTGGCGTCGCGAGCCAGCGCCACCTGGCCGGCATGCTCGACCACTCCCTCATCCAGCGGGCGACGTACCGGTCCACGCCCAAGGCTGCGCAGGCCGGTCAGGCGGGCCCGGCCGCGCGACGTTGGCACCGCGGCCCGCGCGGTGCGCAACCCGACATCCACCGCGTAGACCACGGTCCGCGCCGCTCCGGAAAGGCGCCTGGCGAGGTCGAACCGGTCGCCGAGCGCCAGTGCCGCGGCGACGTCGTCGGCCTCCTGCGCGCGGAGCACGTCGCGGCCTCTGCCAGCGAACCGGTGCAGCTCGGTGCGCACATCGAGCAGCAGGTCGCGCGCTTCCCGCACGTCGGGCCCAGCCCGATCCACGAGCTGGCCGACCGACAGCGCATCCAGCAGCTGCACGTCCCGCAACCCGCCGTGGCCGTTCTTGAGATCCGGTTCGATCCGGTGAGCGATGTCGCCACTACGCAGCCAGCGCTGCTGCGTTGCCTCGATGAGCTCGTCGAGCCGGCCGCGGACGCCACTGCGCCAGGCGCGGCGCACGGCGGTGTCCATCGCGGTGAACAACTCCTGGTCGCCGGCGATCAGGCGGCCATCGAGCAACCCCAGCGCGGCGCGCAGGTCGGTGGCTGCCACCTGGACAGCCTGCCCGACCGTTCGGACGCTGTGGTCGAGATCGATGCGGGCATCCCACAGCGGGTACCACAACGAGTTCGCGAGCTCGGTCACGTCGCGCTTGCCGTCATGCAGCAGGACCAGGTCCAGATCGGAGTACGGCACGACTTCTCGGCGACCCAGCGCACCGACCGCGACCAACGCGCTACCGCAACCGACGTCCAGCGCCGTGCAGCGTGAGGTGAGCCACAGTTCGTAGAGGTCCGCGAGCGCTTCCCGCAATGCGTGCGCGCTGAGCTGGCGGTGCCGGGGATTCTCGCCCAGAAGGGCCGCTCTGGCCCTGACGAGATCGTCTGCCGGGGTATCCGAGCCGCCGGGGTGAGGGAGGGCTCCTGGCCGCTTCATCGCCCTGCCCTTCCATGCCGAAGATCGCCGCTTCGATACCGTCCATGCTGGCTATACGCCCGGCGACGTCGGTCGACTTGAGGGTTCGCGAGGCTTGTAACGCGGCGACCGCCGGCAGGTTACAAACAGGTTTCAAGCCGATCACCAACTCGGCGGGGCACCATGAGATGTACCGGTACCCCGCCAAGATGTCAGCAAGTCCCAGGTCAGGAAATCACAGGGCGTCCAGACCCCGCTCACCGGTTCGCACCCGGACCACGGTTTCCACCGAAGTGACCCAGACTTTCCCGTCCCCGATCTTCCCGGTCCGAGCTGCCTCGACCAGTGCGTCGATGGTCTTGTCCACCTGTGCCTCGTCCACCACGACCTCCACCCGGATCTTGGGCACGAAGTCGACCGAGTACTCCGCGCCCCGGTAAACCTCGGTGTGCCCCTTCTGCCGGCCGAAGCCCTGCACCTCGCTGACCGTCATCCCGAGCACGCCGATCTGCTCCAGGGCAGCCTTGACGTCCTCCAGCGTGAACGGCTTGACGATTGCGGTCACCAGCTTCATCGCCGATCACCTTCCTTAACGGCCGAGGCCGGGACCTTGCTCGGGGGGAGCGCCGCAGTGGGCCGGCTGTTCGCCATCCCGCTACCGGTGAAGATCGCGCTGAGCTCGTAGCCGGCCTCAGCGTGTTCGGTCTCGTCGATCCCGGTCCGCTCGGCATCCTCGTCCACTCGAATACCGATGGTGTACTTCAGCACCAGCACGATGATCAGAGCTCCGACGAACGAGAAGATCATCACGGCGAATGCCGCTACTGCCTGGCGCCACAGCTGGTCGGTGCCTCCGCCGTAGAACAGCCCGTTGACACCGGCGGGCGCAGCCGACGTGGCGAAGAAGCCAACCAGCAGCGTTCCCGCAAGACCGCCGATGAGGTGCACGCCGACGACGTCGAGCGAGTCGTCGAAGCCGAACCGGAACTTGATGGCCACCGCGAGCGCGCACACCGCGCCGGCGATCGCCCCTACCGCGATGGCGCCCATTGGGGAGACCGACGAGCACGACGGGGTGATGGCGACCAGACCGGTCACCACACCGGAGGCGGCACCGAGGCTGGTAGGCCGGCCGTCCCGGATGCGCTCGACCAGCAACCAGGACAACATCGCTGCGCAGGTGGCCACGGTGGTGTTGATGAACGTGATACCTGCGACGCCGTTGGAAGCGACGGCGGATCCGGCGTTGAAGCCGAACCATCCGAACCACAGCAGACCGGCGCCGAGCATCACCAACGGCAGATTGTGCGGACGCATTGCCTCACGCGGCCAGCCGCGGCGTCTGCCGAGTACCAGGCACAGCGCGAAGCCCGCGGCACCTGCGTTGATGTGCACCGCCGTCCCACCGGCGAAGTCGATCGCTTTGAGCTGGTTGGCGATCCAGCCGCCGTGCGCGGCGCTGACGCCGTCGAAGGCGAACACCCAGTGCGCGACCGGGAAGTACACCACCGTCGCCCAGATCGCGGCGAACGCCAGCCATGGCCCGAACCGCATCCGATCAGCTACCGCACCCGACACCAGAGCCACCGTGATGATCGCGAACATGGCCTGGAATGCGACGAACACCGTCGCCGGGATGGTCCCTACCAGTGGAATCGCAACCTTTGAGGTCCCGCTGGCGATGTAGGTGCCCCCGTACAGACCCTTCAGTCCCGCATAGTTGAAGGGGTTGCCGATCAGACCGTGACCGGCATCGTTGCCGAATGCCTCTGAGTAGCCGTAAAGCACCCAGAGAACGCCCACGATCCCCATCGCGGACATACTCATCATTATCATGTTGAGGACGCTCTTCGAGCGGACCATGCCGCCGTAGAAGAACGCCAGGCCCGGAGTCATCAGCAGCACGAGGGCGGAGCTGGCAAGCATCCAGGCAGTGTCACCTGTGTCTGGCACGGGTTCACTCCTCTGTGTCGAGACACGCATCACGATCGAGTGGTGCGTGTGAAAAGAGTGAACAGCGGGTGTTTCGACCGGAAGCACGGTATGTTTCCGCCACGTTAACTGTGGGGACCCCACTGTTACGTCCGGGTTGCGGATGCGGATGCGGATAGTCCGGCCCGCCTCCGCGCATCGAGATGGTCAGTCCAATAAGGCGTCCACGAAGGCAGCCGGCTCGAATGGCGCGAGATCGTCTACACCCTCACCGAGGCCCACTAGTTTGACCGGGACCCCGAGCTCGCGCTGCACGTGGAAGACGATGCCGCCCTTGGCGGTGCCGTCCAGCTTGGTCAAGACAATGCCGGTGACATCGACGACCTCGCGGAAGACCCTCGCCTGCATCATCCCGTTCTGACCGGTGGTGGCATCCAGCACCAGCAGCACCTCGTCGACCTCGGTCTGCTTGGAGATCACCCGCTTGACCTTGCCCAACTCGTCCATCAGACCGGTCTTGGTGTGCAGCCGGCCGGCGGTGTCGATCAACACCGTGTCCACGCCGTCAACGCTGCCCCGTTTGACCGCGTCGAAGGCCACGCTGGCCGGGTCGGCGCCCTCGGCGCCCCGCACGACCTCCGCGCCGGCGCGCTCCCCCCAGGTGGCCAACTGCTCGACTGCGGCGGCCCGGAAGGTGTCAGCGGCGCCGAGCAGCACCCGCCGCCCGTCGGCGACCAGCACGCGGGCCAGTTTGCCGGTGGTGGTGGTCTTACCGGTGCCGTTGACCCCCGCGATCAGTACCACGCCGGGGACACTGACGCCGTCGGCACCGTTGTGGGGCAACGCTCTCACCGCGCGGTCCAGCTCCGGACGTAGCGCCTCGATCAGCACGTCGCGTAGTGCCGCACGAGCTTGCTCGGCCGTCCGCACCGCGCGCGCAGCGAGTTCGGCGCGCAACCTCTCTACGATCTCGGTCGTGGTGGCCGCGCCGAGGTCGGCCAGCAACAAGGTGTCCTCCACGTCGGTCCAGGAGTCCTCGTCGAGATCGCCGGCGCCGAGTAGACCCAGCAGGCTCTGCCCGAACGCCGAGCGGGACTTCGCCAGCCGGCCACGCAGCCGCACCAGGCGGCCGGCGGGGGCGTCGATCGGCTCGATCAGCGACGGTGCCAGTTCCGCAGGCGCCGGTTGTACCGGAGCCGATTCGGCGGGAGC
>QHBZ01000168.1:6672-10307 GCA_003244055.1 Pseudonocardiales bacterium
GGGAGCTGGTTTGACCGGAGCGGGCTCCGTGGGAGCTGGTTTGACCGGAGCGGGCTCCGTGGGAGCTGGTTTGGCCGGAGCGGGCTCCGTGGGAGCCGGTTGGGCAGGTCGTTGTTTCGTCGGAGCCGGTGGAGCCGTACTCGGCGGCGGCACCAGTTCTGCCGGCAGCGCTGGTGCTGTTGATTCCCGCTTCGGCTTGGTTGCCGGCGGCGCCTGCGTAGGCGGTTTCGGCGGCGCTGGGGCAGAGGCCTTCGGCACAGGGGCTCTCGGCGGCGCCGGCGCGGAAGCCTTCGGCGCAGGCCGTTTCGGCCGTGCTGGCGCAGCCTGCGGCGCAGGCGACCTTGGCGGCGCCGGGGCAGAAGCCTTCGGCGCAGGCGGCTTCGACGGTGCTGGCGCAGCCTTGGGCGCAGGCGGTTTCGGCGGCGCCGGAGCAGAAGCCTGTGGCGCAGGTGCTTGCGGTGGCGCCGGTGGACCACCTCCGCCAGCGGAGAAGCTGATGGAGCCGCCGGCCTGATACCGGCGAGGCGCTGGAGGCGCTTCCACCTCATCCTGCTGGTCGGGCTTCTCGGCGATGCTGATCCGCCGGCGGCGAGCTAGCAACAGGCCCACGGCCAGCGCGACCAGCAGCGCCACCGCGATGGCGACGGAGATCCAGATCACGCTAGGCACCAGACCATCCTGGCATCCAGCCGCGCACTTGCGCAGGGCCGGTCAGCCCCGACCCGCGCATATCAGCCAGACCGATCGAATCCACGCGCCCGGAGACAGCCGCGTACGCGGACAGGACCGCGGTGGCGGTAGCTGCTCAGAATGGCGGAATGTTGGCGCTGGGGTCAGGTTTCGGTGGCGGCCTGGGTTCCGGTTCGGGTTCGGGCACTTCCCAGATCCGCGACTCGTCCCAGTCGCGGTCGATCGGGGCCAGCAGCGGCATCAGTGGCTGGTCACAGCTGAGGGGATCGGGTAATGGCTCGAGGATCAGGGGTGTGGCCTGTGGTATGGGTGACCCAGGCGGCTGGTCCAGTGCGCCACCTCACCGAGATCGCCGACCCACCGGATGGCAGCAAGAAGGAAAGCGTGATGGGTGACTACCCCCAGATGATCATCCCGGTCGATCACATCGAGCCCGTCCCTCGGCAGATCCGTGCGGTGCTCGGCGGCCAGGTGGTGCTCGACACCACCCAAGCGACCTATGTGTGGGAGTGGCCCTACAGTAGACGGCACGACCCTGGCCGAGTCGCCGGCACCGGTCATGGTGTCCGAGACCGGCCTTCCGACGCGGTACTACGTCAATCGCACCGAGGTAAACTTGACCACCTGGTCCCCACCGACACGGTCACGTCCTGCCCGTACAAGGGCAAGACCAGCAGCTATTGGACTGTCCGCGTCGGCGACATGACCTACCCCGATCTGGCCTGGGCCTATGACTTCCCCACCCGGCAGCTACTTCCGATCGCCGGGCTCGTCGCGTTCTACAACGAAAAGGTCGACGTCACCGTTGATGGCGCCCAGCTGCCCCGGCCCACGACCCACTTCACCAAGTAGGTGACTCAGGGACTGGCACCAGCGAGCTTCGGCCCATGACAGCACTGGCAGGCCCGACCTCGGCACTCAACAGCAGTGGAAGGTCGCCACTATTTGAGCATTGCGTGGTGCGTTCGGCGGTGTAGGTGCGTTCCATCTCGGCGAAGCGGGCCAATAGCAGGAATGCAAGCCGGCCCCATGCCTTGCTCGGCGGTGTTGATCGGTAGCGGGTCTGCCACGAGCGCATGCCGATGCCTTTACCCGAGAGCTCGTGGACGAGGTTGAGTACTTCGCGCAGGTTGCTTCCGAGCCGGTCGAGGGTGTGCACGATGATCGTGTCGCCATTATCGCCGGCGTAGCCCAGCAGCGAGGTCAGCCGGGCCGATCGACGCTGGCCCCGGTCTTGTTTGTCACGGTAGATCCGCTGTAGGGGGATGCCGGCGCCGGTCAGGGCATCGAGCTGGCTCGGCACTGACTGTCTGCTGGTCGACACACGACAGTAGCCGAGATCAAGACCACGCGACGGCGCGAGCCGCCAGCTTCCATCTCGCCAACTACACCGCAAGTTATCTCCGCAACAGTTCCGCAACAGTATTGTGGAACGCGCGCCTCGTGGATCACTGGACCGAGCACGCCTCTAGCACTGTCCACTCCCGCTCACCGGCCGCACCGTATGACCGGGCAACGACGATCACGGTAGCCAGCGAGCCGTCGCCCTCGCGCGCCGGCGGGTTGTGACGATTGGCCAAGTCGAGATCATGAAGGCCACGGTGCCGGCGGCCCGTGTCCGGCTGAGCATTAGTGTGGTGCCGTGTCCGTGCCGGGAGGTGGTGTGGCGTCGGTGGGCAGGACCTGGCGCAGCTGGTTCCAGGTTCGGTCATCCGCTCCGCCGTACATCCACAGGTAGACGCCGCGGATCCCGGAGGCCTTCACGGCGTCGAGTTTGGCCTTGGTGCTGTAGGCGTTTTCGAACCACACCTCGTGTTTCCGACCTTGGGTGTCGGTGTAGCGAAACCACGGTGCTTCCTGTCCCCCGTCGTAGTGCACGGTGGCGTTGGAAGCCTTGGCGCGGTCGACACACTGCTGCCAGGTCACTTCCTCGCCGTGGCCGTCGACCCAGTCGTAGCCGGCCAGGGGTATCCCGAGCACGATCTTTTGCGGGGTGATCTGGGTTTTGGCGTAGGTGAGCACGTCGCGGATCCAGGTGATCGGGGCCACTGGTCCGGGCGGAGAACCATTCCAGTGGTAGTCGTAGCCCATCAGGCGGACCTCGTCGACGGCTGCGCCGAGAGCCGCGTAATCCTGAGCGATGTTGCGTTGGTCGTAGCCGGCATCAGTGGTCTTGGCGAACAGGGCAACCGAGAGGATCTTGTTAGCGGTGTGCAGCGCACCGCCCAGGCGGGCCACGAAGGTGGTGAACGCCTCCCGGTCGGTGGCCTTCAGATCCTCATAATCGAGGTCGATGCCAGCATAACCCTCCCGGGTGACCAGTGTGACGATGTCAGTGATGTGATGGGCCATCGCGGCCGGATCGTGCAACATGGTCGCGACCGGCTGATAGGCCCACCTGCCGTCAGTGACGTTGGCGATGCTGGGAATCAGGGGAATGCCCAAGGTGCGTAGCCGGTGCGTGGCCGCGGCGGTTTCCGCGGCCCGTTGGGGTGCTTGTGCGACGATCTGCCCGGTGGCGGTGAGCCCGTAGACCCACGGGGAGACCTCAGTGAAGGTGCCCGGGTGCGCCGCGACGATGCCGGTGTCATCGGTGAGATTCCAAAACGGCAATGAGGCCACCACCCGGGTGGTCGGCCGGCCGTCTGCAGCGGATGTTCGCAACACTGTGGCCAGCGATGCTACCGCGCTGAGCAGCAGCACGAGGACAAAACCCGCCCCGATCACCAAGCCACGCCACCTCCAGGCTCGCCGCGCCCGTGTCTTGGCGGCCTGATGCGCGGGAAGCTCTAGACGGGATCCAGAGGGTGGTCGGCTCGGAGCGGTCGGGGCAACGCCGGAGAAGGGGAGCACGAGACGGACCGCGTCGAGGACATCTGGTTGTCCGAGGGGCTGGACTGCGGTAGATATAACAACGGAAGCCTTTGGGAACATGAGCGACCGAG
>QHBZ01000168.1:10314-13278 GCA_003244055.1 Pseudonocardiales bacterium
TTCCCCACGTCGAAGACGCCATGGCGGCAGTGAAGGCGGTGGTTGCCAGCAACCGGAGCTGTGATGCTCATGAGGTTATGGACAAGATCGCGACAGTTTTAGGCCCATTCCATCTAGCATACAATTCCTCGCAGCGCGAAGCTGATCGAAATTCTGATTGGAAATGTGACCGCTCAGTCGTGATCACGGATCGTGAAGGCTCGCTCTACAGATCATGCGCAAGCCCGCCGGGCAGCGCGCCCTCGAGGTACTGCACCGACGCTGGGCGGAGGGTGGATCCGATCCTGGCTCGCCCGCTGCCGCCGTCTGGACCCGACTACGAACGCCTCCAGAACGCGCTGAACCATGATCAAGTGAACCATGATCGGGCCTATGACCAACCGTATCGCGCCAGCCCCGGACGCCGCCCCTGGCAGCCAACCCGAGCAACCTCATCTCTTTCCCCACAGGTTTGAGGAATGAGCCGCCAGGCCCACAGCTGGCCCGCACCAGTCAACGGATAGTACAGAGGCACCCCCATGAAACCCAGCTCATACGCATCCTGTCCTGTTGCTATGGGTGGTGTCGAACAGTTCCGCGCACCGTGCACGTGCCACTAACTCAGAGGAACGGGAACACTGCACGAGCCGGCGTCGCGCTGGTCATCCCCCGCCGAGAAATCCGCTCCGTCGGTATCCTCAGACTTGGCGCAATGTGCGTCATCTAGCCCACTGAGTCGGTCCGCGATCGCCCGATCGTCGACCGTAGTGGCATGCTGATAAATGATCGCTGGTGGCGGCGTGAACCGGCGTGGCGCTGAGTGTTTGGTGATGCGTGACAGTCTCGTGGACCGATGCTGCCGGGGGCGGGTCATCGGTGCAACGGGCTCCGTCCGGCGGCAAGGTCAGGTCGATGAGGTACGCGACCTCCGCGGTTCGTGAGCAGGGGCTGTGAGCAAAACCGGAGTGACCCTCGCCGACGAAGGTAAGCAGATGGCCGTTGTCCAGAGCGGCGGCAAGGGTGACGGCGTCCTGGTATGGGGTGTCCGGGTCGCCGGTCGTGCCGACCACAAGAATTGGGGCTGAGCCGTGCGCGTTCCACGGCCCGGCGTAGCGGCTGGCTCGTTTGGCCGGCCATTGCTGGCAAGCGTTAGCGTGGGAGTGGTCGTAGCCAGGTGGGCCGTACGCGGCCACCGGGCCCGTCCGAGGCGCCGAGGCGGTCGAGAGCGCCAGACGGTAGCGCAGGAGCAGTTTGCTGGGTGGGTAAACCCGGTCGGCGCACTCCACCGAAACGTTGGCGGCAAAGAAACTCGACTTGGAACCTATGGAGTCGACGTAGGATCCGCCGCGTTGTTGAGCAGCGCTCAGGTCCTTGGCGATTCCTAGCCAACCGGGCCTGCCACCGTTAAGGGCGAACATGACGCGGTAGGTCAGCGTTGCCCCGTTCGCGACGACCTCACCATGGGCGTCGCGAACGGGGTTGTCATCTAAATCTGACACCAGCGCGTCGTAGGCAGCCACGGGGTCACCGTGCCCGAACGGGCAATCCGGACTGCCCGCACACCAGCCGAGGAATCGGTGCAACGCCCCCTCAAGCGCGACGTACTGCCCGTAATCGTATTTGTACGGGTTGTTGGCGTATGCCTCGGGATCGTAGGCACCGTCAAGGGCCATCACCCGGGTCCGAGCGGGAAAGAGGTTGGCGTAGACGGTGCCGATGAACGTCCCGAATGATACCCCGAAGTAATTAAGCTTCTTGTCGCCGACCGCAGCCCGTAATAGATCCATATCGCGGGCGACATACTCAGTCCCGATATAAGGCAGGAGGTCACCACTGCGCGTCTGGCAGCCGGCGTTGAACTGCTCGGCGGCCCGCTGGCCGCGTTCAAAGGCCCCCGGCGCGACGCTCGCGGACACTCCCGCCCACGCCTGCTCGGTCTCCTCCGCAGTCATGCAAGTGACTTGCCCGCTGGCGGCGACACCTCGGGGATCGAAGCCGATGACATCAAAGCGGCTAGCCACCTCCGCCGGCAATCGGCTGACCACGGCGCTGACGAAGCCGGCGGCAGAGCCGCCCGGCCCACCAGGGTTGACGAATAACGAACCGATCCGGTGCGTGGAGTCGGTGGCGAGGTGGCGTTTGAGGTTCAACGAAAGAGAGCCTCTGCCCAGATTCCGGTAGTCGCGGGGAACCTGCGCGGTCGCGCACTGCAAACCGTTATCTCTATCAGTACAGTCCTTCCAAGACAAGAAGGGCACCTGGATACCGAGCAGCCCGCCGGGAGGTGAAGGGTCCTCGGTCGCACCCACCGGGACGGTGACTGCAGTCGACAACAGTGCCGCGGCAAATATCATGCCCGCTGCGGTGGCTCGGCAGTGGCCCCGGAAACTGATCATGCGTGCCTCTCTCGACACTAGCCAATAGTCCCGTGTCGCATAAACAGTGTTTTGACCCTGCTTTGCAGTGGTCGAGGATGCGCCGCCGAACGCGTCCGGGCATCACTTCACAGTTCTTGGGTCGCCCGAATCGTGCCATGTCGCCTATATCTCGCCTGTGGCGCCCGGTTTGTTACACAAACACTTAGCCCGTGTGTGGAGCGTGCTGACGCGTGGGTGAATAGATCCCCCGGGTCCGAGGCACGTTCATCCGGTGAGATCGCGCGGCACGGCTCCGCGAGCCGGGCCGAGTGAGCACTCAACGTCTAGCGCAGCGGAGTGCGGTCGAGGATGCCGCGCCAGCGCCACCGCTGCCTACTGGACCCGCCGCTTCCAGCTGAGCCAGCCAGTCCTTGCCCACCGCGCAGCGCATCGTGAGGTCCATCGGGACCAGTACCGTGTGGAGGTCTTCCTCGGTCAGCGTCCCGTCGCGCCGCCTCGGGGGTCGCTCCAGACGTTGAACTCGGCGCTTGCAGTGACATTGCCGCGGCCGAGTGTCCTGCCCATCAACGAGCCGGCCGATCTTGGGCTGAGACGTAACTATCGTGAC
>QHBZ01000169.1:0-946 GCA_003244055.1 Pseudonocardiales bacterium
AGCGCCGCCACATTGCCGCTGCCATCATATCCCTTGGCCACGCGCCTCGCGATGCGCATGCGCCAGACCACATGGGGATTGGGTCCGCTCGACGGCGCACCAGCAGCCACGATCACGAGGTTGAGTTCAGCAGGGCACCACTTCGGCGCGCCACCGAGTTTCGCGCATCCGTTGCCCGGCCGGCATTGCAGTTGACGATGGGCGGCCGGACCGGGTCGGATTGGTCCACTTCGTCGCGACCAGGCGGCGGTGCCAGGCCAGCAGCGTGGCTGGAGTAACGATCCGATGCCGACGCAGTTGCCGGGAGAGTAGGCAGGCCAGGGGATCTCGTCACCGAGAAGGCGTACGCGTTGTGCACGAACGTGCGGCCAGGCGCGGCGGGTTAAGCGTCGCGTCCCGGTTGAACCCGCTACTGCGAACGCAGCGGCGGCACCGGTCGCGATCACGCACAGACACATCTGATCACCGACCGTTCACCGCTGCTGGCAGACCGTTGAGCGACATCCACCCGCGAGCCTCCGCCAGCCGGAGCTTGATCTGTGCAGGGATGTCGAGGCACTCACCCACCCACGGCCCCCAGACTCCGGGCTGGGCAACATCCGAGGGGTACTCAGTGTCTCGTGGAAAGCACGCCAAACCGACCTCGCATCACCACTTACCCACTGCGCTGGCGGCGGTGACCCTGGCGGCCGGCGGTGTCCTCGCCTTCGCCGACAGCGCGGCCGCCGCACCCCTGCCCAGCAGCAGCACCGCGGCCCGGTCTGCCGGACAGGCCGACGTCATTGCGCTGCGGGCGTTGGGCGCGGCGCTATCGCAGCGCGGCACCCGCTACCGCAGCGGCGGCAGCGGGCCAGGCGGGTTCGACTGCTCCGGGCTGGTGCAGTGGTCCTACCGCCAGGCCGGGCTCCACCTACCCCGCACCGCCGCCGCGCAGTCGCGGGTCGGT
>QHBZ01000169.1:962-2163 GCA_003244055.1 Pseudonocardiales bacterium
GGTCGTGTCGGACACGTCGCGATGGCCGCCGGGGACGGCATGCTCATCGAGTCGTCACAGTCCGGTCACCCAGTGGCCAAGCGCCCGATCTACACCAGGGGACTGGCCGCGATCCGACGCGTCGCCTAGCCACCGCCCACACCAGCACCACCAGGGCCAGTGCAGAACCCGGCTGCGTGCTGGCTGCAGGGCGCGGGTGATCACTGCCGGGCATGTGTGTCACCTGAATGCGCCGTGTGGTCGGGCGCAGCCGAACTGAAACGCCGACGGTCACTGATGACTGTTGGTTGTTTGACGCCCATTAACACCCACAACCCATCCTGAGGGACAACGGCTAACGAACATTTTTGCGACCGGTCGAGACTCCCGACCGCAAGTTGATCATCCTGTTCGATAGGGATCCGTAGCGGACACCAGCGGGCCGATGGCCGTAGCCAAAAAATGGCGTTAAGGAAGCCAGATATTTCTATCTCGACCGCGGCTCCTGTGGGCTGTAGCAGTTCGCGCGTTCTGGTCGCGGGCGCATGCCAAGCGATTGTCGCGAAGGTGGCGGTCGGGGAAGCTGTGCTGCCTGCGACCGGGAAGCGGTCAAGCCATGGGCAACACTTCGAAGGTGGGATGATCGGCCGCGATCGCACGTATGCGCTCGTCGCCAGATTCTGGTCCGATGCGGTCGAAGAACGGGGCAACCTCTGCCTTCCATCGCTTTAGGTACGCCCGTAGCACCGGTACCTTCTCATCGTCGGTCAGTTCGCGACTGCGGAACGCTTCGACGCGCTTGCCTAATCGCAGTTCGCCGGTGCCTGCCGCGCGCAGGTTGCGGACCCAGTGACCGTGACCTCGCACTGATACGAGATAGCGGTGTCCGTCGTAGTCAAGCAGGTTGATCGGGGTAGTGCGCCATGCGCCGCTGGCATGGCCACTCACCGCAAGGACCCGCGAGCCCAGGAGCTGACCCCGTGGCCAGCCAGGAACGCAACCGCCCGATTAATGACGTTTCGGACAAGCCAGCCCGGGGCTCGGTAGTGAGCGGCCACGACCTCAGTCTGGCGGCACCCTGCTGGATTCGCCACGCCCCGCGCAGGCTAGTACTCCAGCCGTAGTTTGTGATCTTGCGGCGTGGCGGTCCCGGACATGGGTACGGCCACCGTGCGGTGCGCCCGTCGCCGCTGACCGTCGCCGCGTGCACCCGGTCGGTGTG
>QHBZ01000169.1:2193-3784 GCA_003244055.1 Pseudonocardiales bacterium
TGGCTGACCAAGCTGAAGTTGTCCTTGGCATAGGCCTCGGCGGTGGGGCCCTTGGTCTGTTTCCAGCCCTCGTCCAGACTCCGGTTGACAGCGGCGGCCAGTGACTGGGCGAGCGCCGCGCGATCGTCGGTCTCGGGTACCAGCATCCCGACCTTGGGGGTCACGAAGTCGCGCGGGCCGCCGGAGTCGGCGCCGATCACCGGCGTCCCGCAGGCCATGGATTCGATGAACACCAGACCGAACGGTTCACGGTAGGACGGGAAGCAACCCACGTCGGCGCAGTTGAACAGCACCGCCAACTCGTCCTGCGGCCTGGGCCCGAGAAAGTAGGTCCGGCGCAGGCCCAGCCGCGCAGCCAGGTCGTGCATTTCGACCTGCGCCTCGTGTGGCCCGGAACCGATCACCAGGGTGAGGATCCGGCGCTCCTGCTGCTCGTAGATGGCCGCCGCGCGCAGTAGGGCATCCAGCCGTTTCCAGTCGGCGAACTTGCCGCAAAACGCCACCACCGCGTCGAACCCGTCCGCCGGGGCGATCGGCTCGGGCTGCCGCCCGCTGCCCTCGGGCACCTGCGTCATGAACCCGGCCAGCACCTTCGCCCGATCAGCATAGAGGTCAGTCGGGTCAGTCAGCCTGTGGAAGACGTCCTGGTTGAAGCCGTTCTGGGAGAGCACCACCCGCTCACGGGGGAACTCCGGGAAAAAGTCCAGCAGCGCCTCGATCTGCTCGGCGGAGATCGACGCGACGACATCCACGGCATGCTGCGGGGCATGGTAGTCGAAGATCTTCTCGCGCTGCATGAACGGCAGGAAACGCAGCGGGTACTCCGCCGGCTGATCGGCGCGTCGCTCATTGGCGTACATCTTCAGCTCGGTTCCATGCACGAAGCACAGCAACGGCATCAAGCCGCGCCCGGCGGCGACCCTGCGGCGGATCACGTCGCGCATCACCACCGTGTTCATGAAGCCGTGATGGGAGATCGCGAGGCTAAACCGATCCTCGGAGTTGGCCTCGATCTCGTCGAGCCACTCCGCGACCTCGTTGGTCAACCGCTGCCGGTAGGCGTTGACCTCGTCCTCGCTCATGCTGTGCCAGCGGTAGTTGCTGACCGGGGAGATCGACTCGCAGATCGGGATGTCGTGCTCCAACGCGAAAACCCGCACGTCCTCATCGCGAAACCGCTGCCGCCGAGAGGGATACATGGAGTAGGCGCGCACTCCCGGCAAAGCGTTGTAGGCGTGGTGGTGCGCCTCGTGCAGGATCCCCGAGCCCGGCGCGAACTCCCCGCCGCGCTGCCAGTTGTTGGTGCCCAGCTGAAAGATCAGCCGATCGGACATCCTCGCCTCCGCGCTCGAACCTTGACTGCGCCCGCGAGCCGCGATCATGGCCGGGTTCGGCGGAAAAGGAAAGCGAGACGCCCCGAAGGGCCGATCGACCGCACCATCGAGCATGATCGGGGTCGTGGGCCTGATTGCCCGAGGTGACCGGGCGGTGCCGGTGACAGTGCAGGCGCGCATCCCGGTTGCTGCCGGCGACGGGTTCGACATCGTCCCGGTCGAAGGGGAGGGGCGGGTTGGTGTCCGGATAGGGATCC
>QHBZ01000170.1 GCA_003244055.1 Pseudonocardiales bacterium
CCCGAGCCAGTAGCTCATCCTCGCGAGCCCCTTCCTTCTTCGGACGATCCTGGGCCGAGCGAGCCCGCAGCCTAGAGCGGAGCTGAAGCGAACTGCACAGCGCCTGGCCTGCGTATCGCCAACACGAGGCGTTGTATTAGCGACACAGTGCGTCACCATCGGCCGCCCGTACTCGGGGCGGTCCGGGCCCGCAACCCCACGGATCCGCTGGAGTAGCCTCCTGCGGGGCAGTCAGCAGGAGAGGGCAACCAGTGAGCGAAGTAGGACCGGCGGGCCTGGACGTTGTTGACCGGTTGATCAGCTTGATCGAGGCTGGCGATCGTAGCGATCTACTACAGCGGCTGGCGTACACCCGCCGGCGGCTGCTCGACCCCACCGTCCGGGTACTGGTGGTCGGCGAGTTCAAGCAGGGTAAGAGCCTGCTGATCAACGCACTGGTCGACGCTCCGGTCTGCCCGGTCGACGACGACATCGCTACCGCACTGCCCACCGAGGTCTCCTACTCGAAGACCCCCATCGCGACGCTGGTGCGCGGCAGCGACGGTGCATCCGACGCGGAGATGGCTCGGGTCGAGGTACCCCTCGACGAGCTCGCGAGCCACGTGTCCGAGGCCGGCAATCCGGCTAACCGGCAAGGCCTGTTGCGAGCCGAGGTCGGCCTCCCGCGCCAGATCCTGGCCGACGGATTGGCCCTGGTGGATACCACCGGCGTCGGCGGCCTCAGCTCGGTACACACCACCGGTACGTTGGCTGCGCTGCCTACCGCCGATGCCGTGCTGCTGGTCTCCGACGCCTCGCAGGAATACTCGGAACCGGAGATCGACTTTCTGCGGCAGGCGATGAAGCTGTGTCCCAACGTCGCCTGCGTGCTCACCAAGATCGATCTCTACCCGCAATGGCGGCGGATTTCCGAGCTGGACCGCGTTCACCTTGCCGGCGCCAATGTGGATGCGGATCTGCTGCCCGTGTCCTCGACGTTGCGCCTGCACTCGATGCGCGCCGAGGACAAGCAGCTAGATGATGAGTCCGGGTTCCCAGCACTGGTGCGATACCTGTGCAACGCCGTGGCGCAGGCCGACCGGCTGAGCCGCCGCAGCGTCACGCATGACGTCTTCACCGTCACCGACCACCTCGCGGTGTCGCTGCGGGCAGAACTACAAGCGCAGTGCAATCCCGAAGGCGGCACGGCGTTGATGGCTGAGCTGGAGGCCGCCAAGTCCCGCGCCGAGAATCTGCAACGCCGCACGTCACGATGGCAGCAAACGCTCAACGACGGGATGAGCGATCTGACCGCCGACATCGAGTTCGACCTGCGCGATCGGATGCGGCAAGTCGTCCGCACTGGTGAGGCGGCGCTGGAGCAGGCCGATCCCCACGCGATCTGGGAGCAGTTCACCGAGTGGCTCGGTCAGCAGCTCGCCGCGGCCACCTCTGACAACTTCGTGTGGGCCAACCAGCGGGCCCAGGCGATCGCCCAGCAGGTGGCGGTGCACTTCGCCGAAGACGGCGGCGAGCTGCTTCCCGAGCTGCGGCTGGGCGATACGCCCACCACCCTCGACGCGGTGCCTGAGCTCGCGGCACCGCACGCCGACGATCCCAAACTCGTCGGCAAGCTGCTCACCGGGATGCGGGGTTCCTACGGTGGCATGCTGATGTTCGGCATGTTGACCGTGCTGGCGGGAGCGGCGTCGATGTTCAACCCGGTCTCGCTCGCCGCTGGATTGGTGCTCGGCACCAAGACACTCCGGGATGACAAGCACATCCGCCTGAAGCGGCAACAGGCCGAGGCTCAGATGCTGCTCCGACGCCAAATCGACGACGTCACCTTCCACGTGGGAAAGGAATGCCGGGACCGGTTGCGCCAGGTCCAGCGGCTGCTGCGGGACCACTTCAGCGACGTGGCGACCGAGCTACAGCGTTCGCTGACTGAGTCTATCCGGGCCGCGGAAAAGGCCGCCCACACCGAGGACTCCCAACGGCAGCAGCAGATCAACCGGCTCAAGGCCGAGCTAGGGCGAATCGACGCGGTGCGCCAGGACGCTCGCGCGCTGCTGGCCGCCCCAGGCAACCGTTCGTGAACGCCTCGATGGCTCCTAGCCTCAGCGTGGCGGTCCGCGCGGTGTTGCGGCGGGCAGTCGAGGTCTACCGCGACAGCCCGACCGCGGCTACCCAGCTGCGCGATCAGATCGACCGGCTCGACGAACCGCTTCGAGTAGCCGTCGCGGGTAAGATCAAAGCCGGGAAGTCGACGCTGCTCAACGCGCTGGTCGGGGAGCAGATCGCGCCGACCGATGCTGGCGAGTGCACGCAGGTCGTCACCTGGTATCGGGACGCAGCGAGCCCGCGGGTCACTTTGATGCCCCGCACAGGGGGGCCGCGGCAGCTGCCGCTGATCCGGACCGATGGCCGGCTGGAGTTCGATCTCCGTGGGAGCAAACCGGAAGAGGTCGAGCGGCTGCTCGTCGACTGGCCCTCCCGCAGTCTGCGGACCACCACGCTGATCGACACCCCCGGCATCGCGTCGCTGTCGACCCAGATCTCGGCTCGTTCCATCGCGCTGCTCGCGCCGGATGACCGGCCGTCGGACGCGGACGCCGTCATCTACCTCATGCGCCACCTGCACGCCACCGACGTGCGCTTCCTCGAGTCATTCCACGATCAGGCAGGCGCACCCGCGGCGGTCGTCAATACGATCGCAGTGCTTTCCCGGGCCGACGAGATTGGCGCTGGCCGCCTCGATGCGATGGTCTCAGCGCGGCAGGTCGCTCGGCGTTACCGCAGCGAGCCCAAGGTCCGCCGGCTGTGCCAGACCGTGGTCGCGGTGGCTGGTCTGCTCGCGCAGACCGCTCGGACACTCCGGCAGGCGGAGTTCAGCGCGCTACATGAGCTGGCCCAGGGATCCCGAACCGAGCTGGATTCCCTGTTGATTTCGGCGGACCGGTTCGTCGCGGCGCAGTCACATCCGACCCTGCCGGCACAGACCCGCAACGCGTTGGTGGAGCGGTTCGGTTTGTTCGGGCTACGACTGGCGACCAACCTGATCCGCCAGGGCCACCGCGAGCCCGCCGGGCTCACCGAAGAACTCGTGCGGCGAAGCGGTCTCGACGAGCTGCGCACTGTGCTGGCCACTCAGTTCACCGAGCGCCGCGACGTGCTCAAAGCCCGATCAGCGCTGCTGCTGGTCGACCGCACATTGCGGGAGCAACCCCGCGTGGAAGCTCGCGAGCTGGCCAGTGAGGTGGAGCGAATCCTCGCTGGCGCCCACGAATTCCGAGAACTTCGACTGCTCGCTGATTTGCGCGCCCCCGACCTGGCGCTATCGGCCGACGCACGGTCCGATGCTGAACGCCTGCTCGGCGGGCACGGCGCAGCGATGACCCACCGTCTCGGCCTGGAACCCGACGCGGACTCCGGTGCGCTCCGCGAGGCCGTGACCGCTGCGCTGGCCCGTTGGCAACGGCGCGCGGAGAGCCCGCTGTCCGATCGTGCCGCCACTGACCGCGCCCGGGTAGTGGTGCGCAGCTGCGAGGGCATGCTCGCTCGCCTAGCCCGAGATCAGGTCAGCTCCTGAGGCCGAGTCGCCATTGGACTCGGCCTCCCGCGGGTAGAGCAAGGTCCTAATCCAACTGGCCGCGGAGCGCTCCCGCATGGTGCGGGGTCGTGTGGAGCATCAGGTAATAGTCCGACGGGTCATCGATGATGTCGCGGATCTTCGATCGGTCGCTATGGACACAGTCCGCCACCGTGTTGCGGTCCCCGTCGAAGTGCCGGTCATTGAAGAGATCGACAAATACCGGACCGTCGCTGCGGCGAGGGGCGGCATGGATGTGGAAGTCAGTCACGTCGCCGTCGAGCCCGCGCCAGGTGATGACGTAGCAGACCCTCTCATTCTCCGAGTCGAGGTCGAGGCGGGCGACAGCGTTGCCGTCACGGTCCCCGCCGTCGCGGACCTCATCACCGGTCAATTGGACGGTGAATAGCTCGTGACCGTGCTCGTATGATCTGGTGGTGTCTCCCGCGGCCGAGGCAGGCCCGGCCAAGACCAACATCGAAGCGGCGGAGGCCACGCAGGCTCCGACCCGTCCCATTGTCCGGGCGCCCTTGCTGAGCTGCATTGTCGAACCTTTCTCGCCGCTGGCCAGCTACGACTCACCCCTCTCGCAATGCGATTTCGGGCAGCCTATACACCGTGGCGACGATTGTTAGCTGTCTGGGCCCCGACCCACTCCAGCCTAACCCAACCCGGCGCCAGCGTGAATGAGCTGTCCCGGTCTTCTCCGCTACCCCTGCGTGTATGCATTGCCGGTAATGCACCAGAGAATCCACAAGTAATTATCCGATAGAGGTGTAACTGTGGACATCCTGTCACTCTGAGTCGCCGCACCTCACCGACCGCGGTGAACCCCGCCACCTGGCCGTGCTGACCAGGGCTTCTAGGCTCACGTGGTGAGCTACCCCGGCGGCGACGTGCGCGAGCCGTCGCGGTTGCGTCCGCCGCGACACCGGGTCAGCCCGCGCGCGATCATCTGGTGGAGCACCCAGGCCACAATCGAGGTGGTCGCCGTGCTGGTCCCGCTGGTGATCGGCCTGCTCGCCTGGCCCGATGCGCGGCCCTGGCTGGTACCCGGCACCATCACAGTGGCTGTCATCGGCGTGGGCTACCTGTTGGTGATGCCGCGATGGCGGTTTCGGGTGCACCGGTGGGAGACCACCGATGACGCCGTCTACACCTCTGCGGGTTGGATCAACCAGCAATGGCGGGTAGCACCGATGTCTCGGATCCAGACCGTGGACACCGAGCGTGGGCCGCTGCAACAGTTGTTCGGGCTGGCCACGGTCACGGTCACCACAGCATCGGCGGCTGGGGCGCTGCGGTTGGCGGGGCTGGATCGCGGGGTGGCCGACGACCTCGTCGAGCAACTCACCGAAACCACCCAGGCGACTGCCGGGGACGCCACATGACCGTCGAGACATCGCCCCTCGCGGACGCGGCATTGTGACCGCGGCGACCGCCCTGGGCGAGCCCGGCTGGCAGCGCCTGGATCCCCGGATGCTCGCGGTTACTCCGCTGCGCCAGGTTGCCGGCTTCCTGCCGGTAATCGCAGTGGTGCTGCTGACCGGTATCGGGCAGGACATCGCGGGGCGGGTCTACAGCGTGCTGGGCGGTGTGCTGGTGGTGCTGCTCGCCGGGTTGCTGCGCTGGGTCACCACGCGCTACCGGATCACCGGCGAGCGCGTCGAGCTGCGTACGGGTCTGGTGTTCCGCAGCACCCGGTCGGTCGCCCGAGATCGGATTCGAAGCGTCGACGTCACCGCCGGGCTGGTGCACCGGCTGTTCCAGCTGTCGGTGGTCAAGGTCGGGACCGGGGAACGCACCGATGGGCGAGAATCGCGCGAGCTGACCCTCGACGCGATTTCCGCAGCCGAGGCCGACCGGGTGCGGCAGCGGCTGCTGGATCCCCGCGACACCGAGCCTCCGGACCGATGCACTGTGCCGGCTGGCACTGAGTTGGCCGCGCTGCGCTGGTCCTGGCTGCGCTTCGCGCCGCTGACGGTGTCAAGCCTGGTGGCGCTGGTCGCCGTCGCCGGCGTCGTCGGGCAACTCATCAGTGATGTCGGTGCCAATGCCGTGGACGTCGGCGGCGTCCGCGAGAAGCTGACCTCGGCCCCGCTGTGGGTGGGCATCGCCGCGTTCGCGGCGCTGGTGCTGGTGATCGCACCGGCAGGCTCATTATTGATCTTCATTGAGGCCTGGTGGGGATTCACTTTGGTGCGTGAGCCGGGCGGCACGCTGCGGATTCGCCGAGGGTTGTTCACCACCAGGTCGGTGTCGCTGGAGGAGCGTCGGCTGCGCGGGGTCGAGGTGATCGAGCCGCCATTGCTGCGGGTTGGGCGGGGGGCCCGGACTGTTGCCGTGGCGACCGGGCTGGGCGGTCGGCGCGGCCACGGCCGGGGAACGCTGCTGCCGCCCGCCCCTCACCCCGAGGCGCACCGGGTGGCGGGGGTGGTGCTCGAAGAAGATCCCTCCCCCACCGCCACGACCTTACGCAGGCACCCGCTGGTGGCCTTGCGGCGTCGACTGGTCCGGGCAACGGTGCCGGTGCTGGCGGGATCCGCAACGCTGTGGCTTACTCCGGTGCCGGCCTGGGTAGCGTGGGCGGCGCTGGGCCTGCTGCCCGCGGCAGTGCTGCTCGCGCTGGACGCCTACCGCAACCTTGGGCATGCACTGACCAGCAAGTATCTCGTCACCCGGCACGGCGCCGGAGTGCGTGGCACGGTCGCTCTCCAGCGGGCCGGCGTGATCGGCTGGACGGTGTCGCAGTCGTTCTTCCAGCGCCGAGCCGGCCTGGTCACGGTGACCGCGACCACCGCGGCCGGCCACGGAGGATATTCCGTCATCGATGTGGCGACCGCCGAGGGATTGGCCCTCGCCGAGCAGGCGGTGCCGGGACTGCGCGAGCCGTTTGTGCGGCACGACGTGAGTGGCGCTGGGCACACACTAGGCTCGATGGCGTGAATGAACGTCTGGTGTGGATCGACTGTGAGATGACTGGGCTGGACGTCGGCAAGGACGCGTTGATCGAGATCGCCGCGGTGGTCACCGACGGCGAGCTGCGACTGCTCGGCGAGGGCGTCGACGTGGTGATCCATGCCGACGACGCCGCGCTGGATTCGATGCCTGAAGTGGTGCGCGACATGCACGCGAAGTCCGGCCTGACCGATGCGGTGCGGCGGTCCACCGTGAGCCTCGCCGAGGCCGAGCGGCTCGTGTTGGCGTACGTCCGCACCTGGGTACCCGACGCGCGGTCGGCGCCGCTGGCGGGCAACTCGGTGGCCACCGACCGGGCCTTCCTGGCCCGAGATATGACCGAACTCGACGGCCACCTGCACTACCGGATGGTCGACGTGTCATCCATCAAGGAGCTGTGCCGGCGCTGGTACCCGCGGGTCTACTACGCGCAGCCGGCCAAGGGTCTGGCGCACCGGGCACTGGCCGACATCACCGAGTCCATCCGTGAGCTGGCCTACTACCGCCGAGCCGTGTTCGTGCCGGCACCCGGGCCGAGCTCGGAACAGGCGCGGGCAGCGGCCCAGGCCGTCACCGATCAGGTGCCCGAACGCTGACCCCGTGCACCACTGCCGCTACCATTGTCGGCAGCGCTGATGAGGCGAGCGCATGGTGGGTGTAGCTCAGCTTGGTAGAGCACCTGGTTGTGGTCCAGGATGTCGCGGGTTCGAGTCCCGTCACTCACCCCATTGTTTCGACGCGCCGTAGCGGGCTGGCATTAGAGTTCCCCGCATGAGATCGGGGATAGCGCACGACGTGGTCTCCGGCTGGTTCACTCCGGACTGGGCAGCTGCCCACCCGGAATTCGTGCAGCAGGCGATCAAGATGATCTCCAATACTCCCGACGATCGCTACGCCGAATGCTGCTCGGCCATCGCCGCCTGGGACGGTCGCCGGTCACTGGGCCGGATCAACACGACCACGTTGGTGATCGGTGGTTCCCAGGATTCGGGTACGCCGGTCAATCCACATGCCAAGACTCTTGCCGCCAGCATCTACCGGAAATTTTCGACGGCGCGCACCTGGCGATCTTCGAGCAACCCGACCGGGCCAACCGTCTGATCGCCAGGCACGCCGCCGGCACACGGTGATGGGTAATGTCGCGGCTATTTGTTGCCGGACACCCACTGCCCCCACGGGACCTGCCAATCCCCAAAGCCATCGTACGGTTTGAGGTCAGGCCCGCCAGTGTTGACGTTGATGACGACGTCGCCCTTCTTCACATTGTCGAAAAACCACTTGGCGTTGTCCGGAGAGAGGTTGATGCATCCGTGGCTGACGTTGCTGGTGCCCTGCTGAGCGACTGACCACGGCGCGGAGTGCACAAACTCGCCGCTATTGGAGATGCGGGTGGCCCACTTAACCTTGGCGATATACCCGCCAGGGGCATCGAGCGCGAGGCCGAAGGTGGTCGAGTCCATCACCTTGGTTGCGTTGCGCTCGGTGACCACGTGCACCCCCTTGGCGCTGGGGGTGTTCGGCTTACCCATGGAGATCGGCATCGTCCGCACCAACCGGCCGTTGACCTCGACGGTCATTTGGTGCGCCGCGCCGTCGGCCCGGGCGATGAAGGCGTCACCGATGGTGAAGTGCGAGGTCCGGTCCTGCTCACCGTAGACCCCGTTGCCGAAGTCCTTGCCGTAGTCGTGGATATCCACGGTGACGTGGGTCCCAGGTTCCCAGAACTGCTCCGGGCGCCAGTGCACCTCCTTCGAGGAGAACCAATAAAGGGCGCCCTCGACTGGTGGGTCCGTGGTGACGGTGATCGTGTTCTCGGCTGCTTGTCTGTCCTCGATCGGCTCGTCGAAATACACCGAGATGGGTTGACCGACGCCGACCGTCTCCCCGTTGAGCGGGTTGATCGACGGAAAGGCAAGGGTCCGTGGCGCGATGGTCGTGAAGGACGAGGTGCTGCTCACCTGACGGTTGTCGTCACCGACAGCGTTGGCGTGGATCGTGTAGATCTTGCCATAGCCCAGCGGCTCGGTGGTCTTCCAGGTCGTACTGTCAGGCTGGAGTTGGCCGGCCACCGGGGTCCCGTGCGGACTTGCCAGCGACACCTCGCTGAGCTTGCCCTTCGCGACGGTCACCGTGATGGTCGTCAGCGGTGAGACATCGATCGCCTGATCCACCGGATCGCTGGTGATGAGCGCGACCGGAGGAGGCAGCGGTGGGGCGACCCGGTGCGCAGCTGGAGTCGGCACACTGAAGTGACCTGAGCTGCACCCCGCCACCAACGCACCGAGCATGCCGACGACGAGTAACATCGTGATCACTGCACCACGTCTGACCAGCCCTGACACCGTGTTCCGACGTCCGGTCGCCGGACCTGACCTGCTCACCCCCACGGGCACCGTCCATTTCCGTGATCTACTGCAAGAAATTCAGCCTGCCGCCCCGGACTGGCAGACTTCGGCGGCCTCACCGCCTGGATACGTGTTTACCGACGCGCGACGCCCTTGCGCGGTTGCTCGTAGGCCTGATTCGGACCGATGGTCACAAGCATGCTAGCGTCCTGCCCGTCGCCCCGAGCGGGGCCAGACACCAGCGCCGCTAGCTCAACTGGCAGAGCAGCTGACTCTTAATCAGCGGGTTCGGGGTTCGAGTCCCTGGCGGCGCACTATCTGACCTGGTAGAAGGTTGACGAGGACCGGCTAGTCAAGATCACGGGACACTTTTCGTCTCACCTCTCCCCTGACTCCATCAACTTTGAGAACGTCGGCGGTCTGCCGGTCGGTCAGCTTGCGTCCGCGGTAACGATCCTGCGTCATACTCACCTTGGAATGCCCGAGCTGGTCACTGATCTTGCGGGTGGAGACGTCGGCGTCGTCAAGGAAGCTCGCAACGGTCTTGCGAAGCTGTCTGGGCTGGTCGAACCCCTCGACGTGGCGCGGGCGGCGCTGCACCACCCCGATGCCGCTCGCTATCGGCGGGCCAGCAGCGACGCGGCCGGGCTGATCCTGGCGCACTGCGCGCAGACCGGCCGGTCCTACTGGGATTTCACGGCGTGGGAGTGGGCGCGGTTGTGCGGTGCCAGCGCTGAGGAGTTCTCCAAGCCAGGGCGCTGCCGACCGAGATCGCAGTACGGCCGTTGCTCGTCGCGCTGGACTATGGGCTGGGTGGGTTCACCGATTTTCAACACCTGGGCACGTTTAACCGGTTGCACCTGGCCCGTATGGTCTATGGTGCTGGTCCTGTCGGGGAGTCGCTGCGCCGCGCCGGTGAGGTCCTCGACCAGTGGGGCTGCCGCGCCACGCACACCAAGTCCCGGTGGCGCGGAGCGTTGAGTCAGGCGCTGCTGATCAACCGCAGCCCTCGGCTGGAGGACCTGACCACCGGTGCGTTCGCGCGGTTACACGCGCATCCGGCGACCGCCGCGCTCCACGACCCGGTGCTCTATGCGCTGCAGCGCATGGTCGCCGTTTTGGGGGCACGCGATCCTCCGGTGCGTCCCGCCCACCGCGGCGCCCTGATCATCCAGGGCGCCGCGGTGGGGTGGACCGGGTGGGTCGGGCGCTGGCACGCCACCTCAACGCTGACTCCGACGGTCCGCGCCATCATCCGCGGCCAGATAGCCAAGGCCGGACGGTGGCTGGCCAGCGAGCATCCCGAGATCACCGAGCCGAGCCTGTGGACCCGTCAGACCTGCGCCGCCTGGGTCGCGGCGGTGGACCGCATGTGTGTTGGCGACTACGTGCAGTGCCGCGACAGACTCACCACCCGCGCCGGCACCCCGCTGTCTGCGGGCACCAAGGCCCACATCCTGATCCGTCGAGAAGGAGCCCGCTACGTCAAGTCCCGAGCCTGGCGTCCCGACACCTCAAGACTCGCCCGGGAGCGAGCCCTGAGCACGGCGAAGCGCCCGAGTGGCCAGACTGCGAGCAGACAAGACCAATGCGGGGACAACCAGCGTCGTGCTGTCCACGTGCTGTAACGAACGGTCAATAGCGGTCAATAGCGGTCAACGGCGGCACGCCAGGGTGCAGGCCATCAGCAGGTCAGCCGACAACACCAGGCACGGTAGCGAGATTCCCAAGCTCACAACGCGGGCGCGACTCCTCCTCCCACAGATCTTGGTCAGTGTGTGGGGCACGCGGGATAGCTCAAGATCAGGCCGTCTCCAGGCCGTCAGACGTCGGGCAGAGGTGAGAACCGCGCGAGAACTACTGAGATGTATTCCCGCTGCTTACCGGCTTTTTCTCGGTAGATCGCCAGGTCAGCTTAGTGCAGGTCAGCCCCTTGATCGTCGCCCAATCTTCCAAACTGGGGCCACCTTGCAGTGCGCGTAGTCGGCTTGGTCGCAGCCGGGGCGTAATCACGCCGGCGGGGTGGTGGGTGCCTGACGAGGATCACGCTGTGCGCGGTGAGCTTGCAGCTCGCCGCCTATCGACTGGCCTAGTTGGCGCTGTTTGGCGGCGACGCTGAGCCGGGTGCGATGGCATTCCGCTACGTCCGTGACAACCTCACGGTGCGACCAGCCGATTTGCTCGTCGCCGATGAATTGCGGGATCTGCAACGTGCCATCCCAGTCGGCTGACCGCGGGCCCCGGAGCGCGCCGTGGTGACGCGGTTGTTGGTGCTCGGTGTCTGCAATCTCCGTAGCATGTCGCTGCTGACTACGTGTGAAAAGAAACTCCACTGCTAGGTAGTCGACCTGGGGAGTTACGTGCGACTACCGATTGCCCATCATCTTATTTATCGGCAGGATAGGTGGGGCCGAATCGGGTGATACCGCCGATGAGGTCACTCTTTTGCCCGGGGCCCACGAGCACTCACCTTTCCTAGGAGGACTTGATGTCTGATGCACTGAGCTTTGCGGAGATCAATAGGCAGTCCGTGGAGTTGCTACCGGCCCGTACCGTGCTGTCCTTGTTCAGCGTCAGCGTCCACGGTGCCGGCAACGACGACAACGACAACGACGGCGGCGGCGAGGGCGCCGGCGGTAACGAGGGCGCCGGCGGTAGCGGCGGCCATGGCGGCGCCGGCGGCGCCGGCTGGGGCGGCCTCGGTATCTAATCTTTGAAGCTCAACCTGTCGGTGACCAGACCAACAGCGCCGGTGACAGCATCGGTGGCGCGCCGCGCGGCCGCAAATGGCGGTACCAGCGGTGCTACGAACAGCGGAGCCGAGCTGATGCCGATAGACGATCACATGACCGCGGCCCTACGTGATTGGCGGACCGACTGCGTTCCCTAGGAGCCATCCGGTGAGCCTGGCTTAACCGGAGTATCGGATCCGGCGAGAGTATCTGGATCAGTCTGTGGTGCCGGAGTTACCGGGTGCGCCGCGGCCGACAGGTGCGGTGCTGGGACCGGATCCAC
Organism: Pseudonocardiales bacterium; assembly: GCA_003244055.1. Taxonomy (GTDB): domain Bacteria; phylum Actinomycetota; class Actinomycetes; order Mycobacteriales; family Pseudonocardiaceae. Next base: position 11,890 of record QHBZ01000170.1, read on the forward strand.
TCGCCGATGAAGCAATGTTTTCAGTTTGAGCGGTTTCTGGGGAGACTGCGCCAGCTGAGGTGGCCTGATGATACGGGGCTCCGGTGCGACCAGGGCTAGGGTTATGGGGATTGTGGCCACCCGCGGTGCTGGGGCAGTTTGCGGTGCTGGCGAGGCGTGTGCTGGCTGGGACGCCGGCCCGACCGGTGCGTTGACGGGAACGGGTGTAGTAGCTAGATCGGGGTGGATCACCGCGTTCGAATTAGTCACTATGTCCGCGTCAGCAGGAAAGCTCGCGGCAGGTACTGTGTGAGCTGTTCCGAGGCGGACCTGCCCGGTAACCGTTCGCTGGTCGTATTGTTGGTGCATGACCAAGTTGGTCAATACGCCGACGACGGCCACGGCGATCGCCAGAAAGACCAACAGGAGTCTATTCGAACGCGCCCAGCCAAAATTCGTCTAACGCCCCCGCCTCGACCTCCGTGAAAAGCTGACCAGATACACTTGAAAATATAACCAGATACACATAAAGGAAGTACTAGAAACCCCGCACTGTAGCTCGGTTTAAATTCACTGTAGCCCGAGCCAAATCCCGCGCCCGCGACCCGAAATGGGCGCAGCATAGCTGAGGTGCGTCGACCCCTCTCCATAGTGCTGCCCCGACCGCACGTTCCAGAATAAGTGGCCGTTCAGCCGGGGGCAACCTCGGGACACCGATGGGCGAAAGAACGTAGCAGACAGATCGCCCCGGCGGCCCCCGCAAGGGACAGCCTTCATCGCCGCAGACTGGGGCGCCACGCGACCACCGCGACACGAACCGAGACGTTGTCGAACCCGAGCGATCACGCATGCGGTTTATGAGCGGCCGCCACGATGAGCACGTGCTGATCATGCTGCCCGAAGCGTCCCGGCTTCGCCGAGTCATTCGCCAACGCAGCGCCACTGCCAGTAAGCCCACCGCCGATCGCCCACGACCCCCGACAGCGCAAGGCGGCACAGTTATCGAAATAGACCTCGCGGGGGGTCAACAGCAGTCACCCACGTCACCTCTCCGCCGAGTACCCGCAGGTCCGCATTGGGTGCAAGTCAGACCTATCGATCACCACCCGACCTTCCAAACTGGCGTTGCGGTGCGGTCTGCAGATGCTCAACGACCGCGCGGACGAGTGCGGGCCACTCTCGATCCTGAGCGCATAGCTGTCGAGGTGGTCTTCCGCCTTCAGGATGAACACGGCGAGTGGCTCTACGGGTTGAACTGGCCGGCGAGCACGGGACCGGCCTTACCGAGGAGCGAGCAATTGATCGCGACCACATCGGCTACGCGAATCAGGTCAAACAGCCGGGCCACGTTACCGCCACGCCCGAGGTCTTGTTGCTTGGTGGAGGCGCTCGGGATCACCCGCCTGTCTAACGTCGCAGATCTCGGTGATGGCCGCCGAGGACGGCGCCGGCTGGTTGGCGTTCTTCCGCGATCTGACCGCCCGCGATCTGACAGGCGTACGCCTGGTGACCAGCGACGCCCACCACGGGCTCGTGGCCGCGATCTCGGAGGCCGACGTAGGACTTCGGCGCATAGTCACCTTTATCTGGCCACTTCGACCCGAGGCATCGGCCCCAGCTGATTTCGCACCGCGCGCGGAACACGCTGCGACGTTAGGGCTCGCAGGTCAATTACGTCCGTTTGAGTGTGTTTGATCTCTAGTGTTGTGCTATGGCAGAGCTTGCGGGGTTCGAGGCGGCGTTCGCGGCTGGGTTCACGGAGGCAGTGGCCGAGGTGGCTGCGGTGCTGGATGAGCGGGCGCGGCGGTTGCTGCTGGGGGCGGCGGCTCGCCGGCTCGGCCGCGGTGGGATCAAGCTGGTGGCGGCGGCGTCGGGGGTGTCGGTGGACACGGTCGGCAAGGGTGCCGCGGAGCTGGAGATGGGGATCGTCGCCGACGGGCGGGTCCGGGCGATGGGCGCGGGCCGTAGACCGGTCGAGCACAGCGATCCGGGGTTGTGGCCCGCGCTGGATGCATTGGTCGACCCCGAGTCCCGGGGGGATCCGATGTCGGCGCTGCGGTGGACGACGAAGTCGACGGTGAAGCTGGCCGACGAGCTGACCGCTTCGGGCCATCGGGTGGCGCCGGGCACGGTGGCCCGGCTGCTTAAGGACCACGACTACAGCCTCCAAGGCAACGCCAAGACCCTGGAGGGCACCCAGCATCCCGACCGCGACGCCCAGTTCCGCTACCTCAACGACCAGGTCAGCGCGTTTTTGGCCGAGGGATCTCCGGTGATCAGCGTCGACACGAAGAAAAAGGAGAACGTCGGAACCTATAAGAATGGCGGCCGGGAGTACCAGCACAGGGGGGAACCGGTGAAGGTCAACACCTACGACTTCATCGGCGAAGCCGGCAAAGCGGTCCCCTATGGGGTGTATGACGTGGCCGCGAACACCGGCTGGGTCAACGTGGGCACAGACGCCGACACCGGCATGTTCGCGGTCGAGTCGATCCGCCGCTGGTGGAACCGGATCGGTGCGCCCGCCTACCCCGGTGCGACCCGGCTGCTGATCACCGCCGACGGTGGCGGATCCAACGGGTCTCGGCTGCGGCTGTGGAAGACCCAGCTCGCCGAGTTCGCCACCGAGACCGGGCTGGCGATCACCGTCGCGCACCTGCCACCGGGAACCTCGAAGTGGAACCGGATCGAGCACCGGCTGTTCTCCGCGATCACCATGAACTGGCGCGGGCGTCCCCTGGAGACACACGAGGTCGTCGTCGAAACGATCGCCGCGACAACCACCACGACCGGACTCACCGTCGCGGCCACCCTCGACACCAACACCTACCCGCGCGGCATCAAGATCACCGACCGGGAGATGAAGGCGTTCGAGACCCGCTACCTGCACCGACACGACTTCCACGGCAACTGGAACTACACGATCAAGCCCGAACCGGTCTCGGAAACGACACACCCGGGAGAACCGACATAATTTCTGTGCGAGCCCTAAGAGCGTCACCGGCCCGTTGTCGGTCATCCGGGCGCGAGGGGCGACGCGTGGCCGCCGACTACTCCGAACCCCATAGTGCGACGCGCCCCAGTAGTGCAACACCACGAGCGTCAGCGCGGCGATCACGGCGGGGACGACGGTCTGGATGAATCCGGGTATCGAGACTAGATCGAGTGCTCTGGATCGCACGAGCCTCCTACTTCGGTCGTGGACATGTCAGGGTGGGCGTGGTTGGAGCCGGGGCCGTTCCACCGTGGATGCATAGGTGGTGTCGTCCCCCACCCGGTGACGTCGGGTGCGCCAGCCGACCGGGAGCGTGCTCGCAGGACCGGGTGCGTGGTCCGGATAATCCAGCGATAGTCACCGCAGCGGGTGTCAGCAGCAGGACATCAGAGCACCCTGAGGCCATCGGCGACATATCCGACGGTCCAGCCCCGCCTGGCGTCAGCCAGGTCCCAACGGATCTGTCGGGTGTCTGTATGGGCACCGGTTCGCGTGCCCAGAACCCGACGGTGGCGGACGAGAGTGTCCTCGTGAAGTGCCCGGGCCGCCTTCATGGCCCGTCCGGCTAGACCCGCGGCCAATGCCATCACGAGCTGACCGCGACATAGGGGCCCCCTCCCCTCAAATGGTGCACCTGCACGTGCATACGCAAGGTACCGTGAGGCCCCTGCGAGTGTCAATGCATGTACATCTCCTCTAAGTCCTACCGCAAATATCAATCGCTTGGGATGCCTTCTCGATGACGGGGGCGCACATAGATATTGCAGAATTTCACTGTTGTCGCAGTTCAGGGCAATAGATCAGATCTGGGGTCAAGGGGTCATCCCTGAAGCGGCGGAACCAGTCATCCCTGAAGCGGCGGAACCAGTCAAGGCGGGTTTGTGGTCGTTGTGACCGTTTTTCGGGTCGTTTCCGGCGCATTTGGGCGTGCGGCACCCGCAGTCGGGGTCCAGGCGCAGCGCCCGCAGCGCAGCGAGGACGAACGGCCTGGACGCTGGCGAGGATGACGCAACACTGTCCCCAGCCGGGAGCGGACGGGGCAGTAGGCGGTTTCAGTTGTCGGGTTCCGTCTTCATGGTTGCCGAAGATCAGTCAGGCGAGCCGAGGGTTGGGCTGCCGGTCATCCCTTCGCCGCGCGGGTGGCGGCATGAAGCGGTGCGGCTCGGGCAGGGCGGGATCAATCAAGCGGGCGACTGCGCCACCGTGAGGTGGGAGTCATGACCCCGGCGATCACGCGTCCTGCTGGGTTCTAACCCGCTCACGCAACGCCTTTGGCCAACGCTCGGATCTCCCCGTCGCGCAGACCGTAATAGACATAGGTGAGCAGTTTGCGGGCCGCGGCGACCACACCGATGTTGCGTCCGCGCGCGGCGATGATGCGGGCTCGGTCGGCGGCGAGTTTGCTGCCCGCTCGGGTGCGTTGGCAGGCCTCGACCGCGGCCCAACGCACCAGGGTGGAACCCTGTTTGGTGATCGGGCCGCGGCGCACGGTGGTGTCGGACTCGCGATGCCGTGGGGTCAGCCCGGCCCAACAGGTCAACTTCTCCGGACGGGCGAACCGACCGATGTCACCGATCTCGGCGATGAAGATCGCAGCAAAAGTCGGCCCGACCCCACTGATCTGCTGGATCACCCGATACCCACGGTGCCCGGTGAACCGATTGGCGATCATCGCCCGGAACAGCTCGACCTCCCCGTCGTAGGTATCGATCAACTCGAGAAGACAAAGGAGTCGCTGGCGGTACACCAAATCCAGCGGCGCGGTGCGCAACCACGCCATGCCAGCCTGCCCGAAGACATCCGAGACCTCCGGCAGCAGACCCTGTTTAGCCAGCACCCCGTGCACCTGGGCTTTCAGCCCGGCCCGTAGCGCGACCAGCTTGGCCCGATGGCCCACCAGCTCCCGCAACTCCCGCTCACCCCGACTGGCGATGTAGGCCTCGGGCAAGCGACCCATCCGCAGCAGATCACACAGATCAGCCACATCTCGCACATCGTTTTTGACCCGCCGGTAGGCGAAACCCTTCACCCCCAGCGGATGCGCCAGATGCACCCGAGCACCCGCGGCCTGCAACGCATCCACCGGCCCAATACCAGCCATACGTTGCTTCCAGCACCACCTCCGGATCCGGGCCAGCCTTGACCAGCTCCAATCCCAACGCCACCGGATCGTTGTCAATGCGCACCCAGCCCAGCTGCTCGCCTTCTGGGGTCATCCGCACGATCACACTGCGCCGCCGATGCAAATCAATCCCCACGTACTGCCGACCGTCGTAGTCTGTGCTCACAAGGGCCTCCTTCGTCGTCGAAGTGAGCACCCCGAGACTGCCTCGGGACATCACGGCAAGCGAGGCCCCGCCCGCCGCTTCATCGCATCAAGGGGTCGCAGGTTCGCGAACCCAACGCCGCTGCCTACAAGTATGCGGACACCGTGTCCGCAACACCCCGTGGTCGCTTAAGATTTTGATGCCTCTG
>QHBZ01000171.1 GCA_003244055.1 Pseudonocardiales bacterium
TCCCAGGCGATGTACCACGCCCGCGAGCTGGCCATGACGCGAATGGAGGCCGAGGCCGATCAGTTGGGCGCTGACGGCATAGTCGGGGTACGGCTGGAGATCGAGTTCAAGGAGTTCGGCTCGGACATCGCTGAGTTCATCGCTGTCGGTACCGCGGTGGCCGCCGATGAGCAGCGCGCCCCGGACGGCCAGGTCTGGCGCAATAACAAGAGCCAGCCGTTCACGTCCGATCTGTCTGGCCAGGACTTCTGGACGCTGATTCAGGCCGGCTATGCCCCGCTGGGCATGGTGATGGGTTCCTGCGTCTACCACATCGCGCACCAGCGGTTCTGGCAGGCTATCGGCAACGTCGGTCAGAATGTGGAGTTGCCGCAGTTCACCGAGGCGCTCTACGACGCCAGGGAACTCGCGATGAGCCGGATGCAGGCTGAAGCCGAACAGCTGGCGGCCGAGGGCATCGTGGGCGTGCAGTTGCTCTCGCTCGGTCATCGTTGGGGTGGGCACACCACTGAGTTCTTCGCGATCGGCACCGCGGTGCGCCCCATGCGCGCCGACCACGTGATCGCTAAGCCGCAGCTCGTCCTTCCCCTGACCGATTCATGACCGGCGGCCCCTCATGACGATGGAACCCAGCGGCTTGGGACCGATGGGCGACGTCCAACTCCTGGCGGCGATGCTGGGCGCCGACCAGGCTGAGGTCGCCTCCTACGCCCGGGTGTTGAGTGGGGCGCTGGCTGCGGCGCTGCCGGCGGGCATGGTGGAACTCGGCTATCACCGCACGGTCGGCGATCGGTTAGCGGCCCGGCCCGGTCGCGCGATCCGTGTCGTGGTGCACGGGGAGAACCGCGATCTTGAGCTGCGGGAAGGGAGAGGCGGTCAGATCGAAGCGGAGCTGCATCAGGTGGTGCGTGGCGTGGTGATCAGCCGTCGCGGCATCAGCGTCGAGGAATGGCTCCACGCGCTGGCTGAAGACATCACCCGGGCAGCCGCTCGGGACACCGCCGCGCGTGCGGCGCTGGAGCGGCTGCTCCGGTCCTAGCGCTATTCGGGTGCTGTGTGTTGGGGACTGCCGTGGTCGTCAGCGGTAGCTCTGGCGTGTGAAAGCTCTGTCGTGTGAAAGCTCTGTCGTGTGAACCAGCCAAGCTTTCTGGCGTGACCTACGCAGCGTCGATCTGGCCAGCCAGTCCTGGTGCTGCGGATTTGATGGACTCGGGCGCTTCGGCCATCTCGCTCGACCGGTAACTCGTGGCGCCACCCGGCCCGGAGAGGTCCTCCCGGCCTTTATCGATCACGGCTTAATCGTAACCGCTTCGACGGCGCAGGGCAGAGGAAGGAGCTGATCGCGTCGAAACGTAACGAGGTGATGACTGTGTAGCATGAGGTGCTACCGGGTACACAACCGTGCAAAAGTCACCGCAAGAACTCATTTCTGACGATCATGCGCGGCGGTCTGTTTGAGGCTCCGCATGTGCAGTGCCAAGGAAGCAGGAGGGAATGGTGGCCGCGGTGCACGATCGGGATAATGCGGGGCGGCGCAACGGTAACCCCGGCGCCGGACCGAGGTCGGGCCATCACCCGCTGGTTGCTCAACCACATACCGAAGGAGAAGGTCCAGTGGCGGCCGCTGAAGCGGCCGCCACCGAGATCAGCACCGGGCAGCACGCCCTGGGACGGCCCGGCAAACCGCTCGACCGCCGATCACCGTTCATCATCGGGATGAGCGCCGCCGCGGGAGTCGCGGTGACAATCGGCGTGGTCGGAATGATCGTCACTGTTCGCGACGTGTTGCTCCTGATCGGGGTGGCGCTGTTCGTGGCGATCGGCCTGGAGCCTGCGGTGTCGGTGCTGGCTCGGCACAAGCTCCCGCGATGGGCGGCGGTAACCACCGTGCTGGCGGCGGGGCTGGCGGTGGTGGGCGGGTTCCTCGCCGCGGCGATCCCACCGTTGGTGCATCAAGCTGCCCAGTTCAGCACCCAGGCTCCGACCATGGTGTCGCGGTTACAGAATCATAATTCGCTGCTGGGCGAACTCAACGAGCGCTTTCATTTACAGCAACGGTTGCAGCAGACGCTCAGCGGGGACGGCTCGGGCTTGTTCAACGGTCTGCTCGGCGCAGGCCAAGTCGTGTTCAGCGCCCTGGCCAGCACGCTGATCGTGGTAGTGCTCATTGCCTACTTCGTAGTCGACCTGCCCCGGATCCGCGCGACGCTCTACCGGCCGGTGCCGCATTCCCGCCGGCCGCGGGCGATCCTGCTCGGCGATGAGATCTTCGCCAAGGTCGGCGGTTATGTGCTGGGCAACCTGCTGATCTCGCTGATCGCCGGAACCCTCACCTTCACCTTTCTGGCGATTGTGGGGGTGCCTTACGCCCTGCTGCTGAGCATCTTCGTGGCGATCATGGACCTGGTTCCGGTGATCGGCTCCACGATCGCCGGCGTGGTGGTATGCCTGGTGGCGCTGGGCGTGTCGCTGCCGGTCTGCCTGGCGACCATCGGGTTTTTCGTCGTCTACCGGCTGGCCGAGGACTACCTGCTGGTTCCGCGGATCATCGGCCGCGCGGTCAAGGTACCGGCCCTGGTGACCGTCGTGGCCGTACTGGTCGGGGGCGCCCTGTTGGGAATTGTCGGTGCGCTGGTCGCCATCCCCGCAGCCGCGGCCCTGCTCCTGCTGACCCGCGAGGTGCTCTTCCCCCGTCTCGATCACGCCTGACGACGAGAATCGGAGGCTGTTGTGCGACCAACAGCCTCCGATTGACGAACCTCTGCCCGCGGATGAACGCCGGCGTCAGTAGTAATGCCGCCGGCCACCGACCGCCCGTCCAGCCATACCGAGCACCAGCAGGATCACGCCTACCACGATCAGGATGTACCCCAGGTAGGACAGGATGGGGATCGGGATCAGGAACCCGAACACTACGACCAGGATAATACCGAGAACGATCATGATGCCTCCCACGAGCTCGGTCTGAACGTCTCACAATGATCTTACATCACGCTCACCCGATTTGTCCCGCATCAGATGGACTAACCGGACCTTTCGTGCTACCGCTGCATCCCCCGGGTCGGCCGGCTCCCGTTGCGCCGAACACGGCAACGGCGGCTGACCGCGGACGGCCCCGGGCCGCGGATGCGACACGACTGAACACACTGAGCTGCCGATAAGGCTCGGCGTCACAGCGCTCTCTCAGGTTTCATTCGACGTTTGCTGCTGAGACATCTTTCGACTGCCTACCGTTACCTCCAGGTCGCCGGTTAGTGGGCTTCGGGCGGCACCATTGTGTATGGGATAGTCGTCGACTGCCTGCTGGCAGGCGGAGGAGGAGAAATGACCGACCGGGAACTCCGCGCAACAATCCGGCAGCGATTCACCGCACTTCGAGCCGAAGTGCAGCAGCGCCGCACCGAGCTGATTACCGATACTGAAGCCCAATTATTCGAACGGTACCGGGCGGCGAACGAGCGTGCCGACGAACTGGACCGCGGGCTCAAGGAAATCACCGACGAGGCGAACCGGAAAGCCGTGGCCCTGCTCCGTGAGTTTCAGGATCTTGCCGACGGCGGCCGGTGGAAGGGCGGGCGGCAGGCGATGTTCGAAGCCCCCCGCATCCACCGCTCCAACGTCGACCGCACCCGGTTGCACCGGGCTCTGATGGCCGAGATCGACAACCAGACCCAGCAGGCGCTACGGGTGCTGGACCGGCAGCAGACGACGCTGCTCCGAGCCCCCGACCGGGCCCGGACGTTGATAGCTCGGGGGATTCCCGCGATCGTCGCCGACCTCATCACCCCGGCGCGACTGCGAGAGGTAGAAGCCCGTTTCACCTGACCGTAGGTCAGCACCGCGTTCTGGATGCAGACTGCGCCAACAGGACCGCTGAATACCGCAGTCTGCATCCAGAACGCGGGAAGGGTTAGGGCCTGGGGTATAACACGGCGGATGAGCAACCCTGGTCTTGAGTCGGCGGGTGTGGATCTGCGGCCGCTTCCTGGGAGCGAGCCGCGGTCGGCGCCGCGAACGCTCCAGGCTTCCGGTCCCGTCCCGGCGGACACGACGATCGCGATCACAATGGTGTTGCGCCGCCGGGGCGAGCTGCCGGATCCCGCTGCCGCGGCGCCGATCCCCGCTGCGACGCTGGCCGCCGACTACGGTGCGGATCCCGCTGACGTCGACCTGGTCAGGGCGACCGTCACCGCTCTCGGGGCGCGCGTGGTGTCGGTGCAGGCCCCTGCCCGGCTGGTGCGCATCGAGGGCACCGCCGCGGCCCTGAGCCGGATGTTCGGCACCTCGCTGGAGCTGGTGACCAGCCAGGATCCGGTCGCAGGCGTGGTCACCCACCGGGTGCCGACGACGGCGCTGAGCGTGCCGGCCGTGCTGGACGGCATCGTGACCGCGGTGCTGGGGCTCGACAACCGCCCGCAGGCACGGTCGCGGTTGCGCGTCGCGCACCCGCACGCGGTATCGACCAGCTACACCCCGGTGCAGCTCGGCCGGATCTACCGGTTCCCGGCGGGCACCGACGGCGCCGGGCACACGATCGCCATCATCGAGTTGGGTGGCGGGTTCGCCCAGGCCGACCTCGACAGCTACTTCGCCGGACTCGGTATCAAAGGGCCGGCGGTGAGCGCGGTGGGCGTCGACGGCGGCGTCAACGTCGCCGGCAAGGATCCGGGCGGCGCCGACGGCGAGGTGCTGCTCGACATCGAGGTCGCCGGCGCGTTGGCTCCGGCCGCCGCCATCGTCGTCTACTTCGCTCCCAACACCGACGCTGGTTTCGTCGACGCCGTAGCGGCCGCCGCGCACGCCACGCCGACGCCCACCGCGATCAGCATCAGTTGGGGTCAAAGCGAGGACGCCTGGACAGGGCAGGCCCGTACGGCCTTCGACCAGGCGCTCGCCGACGCGGCTGCGGTCGGTGTGACAGTGACCGTGGCTGCCGGCGACGACGGAAGCACCGACGGCGGTACTGACGGGCGCGCCCACGTCGACTTCCCGGCGTCCAGCCCGCACGCCCTGGCCTGCGGCGGCACCCGGCTGGACGCGGATCCGACGACCGGTCAGGTACACGCGGAAACCGTATGGAACAACGGCGCCGGGCACGGAGCCACTGGTGGTGGGGTCAGCGACGTCTTCGGCGAGCCCAACTGGCAGGTCGGCGCGGGGGTGCCCCCGGGTCGCGGTAAGTCCGGCCGCGGCGTCCCGGACGTCGCCGCCGTTGCCGACCCGCAGACCGGATACCAGGTGCGTGTCGACGGCACCGACATCGTGGTAGGCGGCACCAGCGCGGTGGCGCCGCTGTGGGCGGCGCTGGTGACCCGGCTGGCTCAGGCGGCGAACCGGCCGCTCGGTCTGCTGGCACCGGCGCTTTACCAGAGAGCGCCGGCAGGTACCGCGGTGCCCGGCTTTCGCGACATCACCGTCGGTAATAACGGCGCGTACTCCGCCGGCCCGGGCTGGGACCCTTGCACCGGGCTCGGCGTACCCGACGGCACTGCGTTGCTCACCGCTCTGAGTCAGCGCCGCGGCTCAACGAAATAGAGCTGCCGGCTTACCGCCAACCGGCTGAGGCGTCAGTAGTAGTGTCGCCGACCACCGATCGCCCGTCCGGCGGTACCGAGCACCTCCAGGATCACTCCGACGATTATCAAGATGATCCCCAGGTACAACAGGATGGGGATCGGGATCAGCCACCCGAACACCACTGCTAGGACGATGCCGAGAACGATCATGATATCTCCTCTGGAGTCGTCCCTGAACGTTACGACTTCGTCACCAGGTTGGCGCGGTATCGCCATCCATAGTGGATGATGCCGAACAGTGAGCGACAGCCCGATGAGCCGAACGGGCAAACCTGAGTAGCCCACTCGGATAGCGCACTGACCAGGCGTGAACGGTGCGGCTCTGGCGCGAGGCCGGCGGAAGCGATGTGACATGGTGGGATTGTGGCGCTGACCGGCCAGGGGTGGCGGCGGGCGGCGGTGGCGGTCGTCGGGCTCGCCGCCGCCGGGCTGGCTGCGCGCGTCCTGTTCGACAGTAGCGACGAGCTGCTCACCGCTGCCGACACGCTGACCTCGGTCCGGGTGGGGTGGCTGCTGGTGGCCATCGCCGTGGAGGTGCTGTCCTACGCGGCGCGGGGAGCCGCGTGCGCGGTGGTGCTGCGCCGCGGTGGCGCCGTGGTCGGGCCGATCACCCTGGCAGCGGGCACCTTGGCCGGCGATGCCGCGGCGTACTGCCTGCCGTTCGGATTCGCTGCCTCGGGTGTCGTGATGGTGGGGGTGTTGCGGCGTCGCCAGGTGGGCGCGGCACTGGCGGGTTGGATGTTCGCGGTGTGTTCGCTGTTCTACGTCGCTTCGATCACCGTGTTGACCATCGTCGCGGTCCAGATCCCCGGCCCGGACAACCCGATCTCGGGCTTGCAGACGATCAGCATCGTGCTGCTGGGCGTGCTGGCCGTGGTCGGCGCTGGGTACGCGCTGCTGCGCCGTCCAGCGGTTCGGCTGCGGCTCACTCGGGCGCTGCCCAGCTTTAGCCTGCCGTGGGCCCGCTGGCGCAGGTCCGACGAGCCTAGCGGGCGGCACTGGTTCGGTCGTGCCTGGCTGGCGGCACGGACAGGTCTCAGGCCCTACGCCTCGACCCTGCGAGCAGGTCTCAGGGCCTGGGCGCGTCAGTTGCGGACCGTCCGGTTGACCCCGGCCGCCGGCGTCGCAGTGTTCGTCCTGATGACGGTGTCCTGGCTGACCGACGTCGCGGTCCTGGCGCTGGCCTTCGTGGCGCTGCACAGCGCACCGCCGTGGACCGGGTTGCTGCTGGCCTACTGCGCCGGGCAGATTGCGGCGAGTATGCCGGTGACTCCGGGCGGGATCGGGGTCGTGGAGGGCAGTATCACGCTGGCCCTGGTCGCCTTCGGCGGTGCCGAGACCATCACGCTGGCCGCTGTGCTGCTCTACCGATTGATCGCCTACTGGGGATGCATTCCCGCTGGCGGGCTGGCTTGGCTGGCGCTGCGGGGGACCTCCCGCGCCCCCGCCAAGCTGGCCGTCGCCAGCCACCCAGAACCGGTGGCCACCAGGGTCGCTGAAGTGGAATCGACATGATGAGTATCCGCCCGTGGTGGCGCCGCGCCGCGGCGTCCGGTGTCGCTATCGCGTTGGGCCTGGCAGCGGCGTGCTCGGGGCCGCGCAGCGGGGCCTCGGTCACCGGCGAGGTCTCCGGCTGTGCGGCGGTGCTGCCGTTGGCCAGCCGCGTGGTCCACGATGAGGGCACGCTGACCCTGATCCGGCGCATCAGCAGGGCTGACGCCGACGTGCTGAGCCGGAAGCTGGGTGCCCAGCCACCCACACCGCGACGTCCGCATGCCGTGCTACCGCGCCCGTCGCGTCCGGTCCAGGTCAGCTGGCCGAAGGCCTGCCTGGTCGTCTACCACGGTGACTACCCGTCGGGGACGATCGCCGGGGCGAGCCCGCCGGCGGTTGCCGGACACTATGCGTTGATCGTGCTCCGCGTCCGGCACCCGTCAATCGACCGCATCCTGGTCACCGACACGCCCGCGTCGGACCTGAAACTCTGATCACCCGACGCTCGCCGGGTACTCGGCGCTGCGGGTGAGCGCTCACTCTCGACGTCGAGCTGTTGTTCGTGGAGGTCGTAGACCACACTGACCGCCAGGAACACCTTGGCGCCGACGGGGGTCTCGAGCACGGTGTCATCGTCGGCCGGCCGCGCCGCGATGGACAGTGCCATGCCCTCTGACCGGCTGGTTTGGCTCTGCGGGACGATCAGCAGGTCAGCCCTCGGTAGGCGCCTCTCGCGCGGTCAGCGCTTCGACGGCGTGGTCTCCCACCGGGCGCAGCTCGAACTCTCCGAACTGGCCGCGACGTACCGCCACGGCACTCATCGGCAGGGGTCGGTTCTGCCGATGGCGGGGAGTGAGGGTCATTCCGGACCGCGGTCGGCGGTCGGAGACGGGCGTGCGCATGTGATCCTTCTTCGTTCTGGTTGAACGGCGGTCCGCCAGCCGGGACGGAAGCGCGCACTGTGCCTGCACAGCGGAGTAAACCGCATGCTAGGGGCGCTCCCCGGCGATCGACGAAGTTCTTATTCCAGACGAGCAGCCAGCACGGTCCTGCCCCCGGGCTCTCGTCCGCAGTGCAGCGTACTCCACGCTGTCAACGACGGCATACCTGCTATCGGATGGCGTCCAAGAGGCTGACCGGAGGGGCACGATCGGGGCATCCTCTGGGCTAGCCGCAGTCCGGCGAACCGCTCGGCGCGTTGCCGTGCGATCATCGAGCATGGGTACGCTCGCGACGGTAACAGGTGGCAGCCGGGCACCATTCCCGCCAGTGCGAGGGAGGCTCCGGTGGACTGCGGCAGTAACTTCATTCACGACACCAGTCGGGCTCGACGGTGAGCGTGCCTCAAAGCGGTGAGACGCAGACCGGTGAGCGGCCTTCCGTCGCGACGGCGGCCCGTCGGGCGCCGTCTGTGACCAGAATGCTCACCTGGGCCGGTACCGATTGCCTGCGGCTGGAGGGGGCGCGGGTCCTCCTCGCCGAGCGAGGCCTACGGGCTACCGGGTCAATGGTCAGCGCCACGCAGGGCGGCATCGAGGCCTATACCGCGTCCTACTCGCTGACTACCGATGAGGCTTGTGTGGTCCAGCGGCTGACCGTCCGGATCGCTCGGGCGGTAGGTGAGCAACATGTCACCCTCACTCGCTCGGAGGAGGGTATCTGGCTGGTCGAGCACGGCCAGGGCGCCGCGCGGACGAACTTCGACGGTGCGCTGGACGTCGATCTGGCGTTCAGTCCACTGTTCAACACGCTGCCGATTCGCCGGTTGGGTCTGCACCGCGACGCTGCACTGCACGACCTGCCGGTGGTCTTCGTCGCGTTGCCCAGCCTGGAGGTGTGCCGGGTCTCCCAGACCTACCGCACGGCGTCGCTGGGCGATCCCGCAGCGGTCAGCATCAGCAGCGACTCGTGGGAAGTGGAACTCACTGTGGACACCGACGGCCTGGTGCTGGAGTACCCGGGGTTGGCCTCCCGGGTCTGAGGGTGCGGTCAACCGGCGGCGATCCGGGCGCCGGCGGCGAGCACCACCTGCTCCCCGCCACGCACCGCGGCCACCTGGATCCCGGCGGGCAATCCGGTCACCCCCGGGGCCGGTACTGATAGCGCCGGCCATCCCAACAGGTTGAACGGCAGCGTGAGCGACAGCAGCGCGGGCACTACCTCGACCCGGGTGCCGTCCGGCGCCTCCACCTGCCGGGCGCCGATCGGGGTGGCGCGCAATGGGGTGGTGGCCAGCAACAGCACATCGATCCCGCCGGCGAGCATCCGGGCGGTCAGCTCGGCGGCCAGCTGGCGGCGGGTGCGCTGGGCGGTGACATAGTCGGCGACCGTGTACGCGGCGGCCGCCTGCAACCGCGCTGCGGTAGCCGGCTGATAGTCCTCGGGACGCTGCGCGAGCCACCCGCGATGGGTGGTGTGGGCCTCCGCGCCGACGATCACCGGGTAGGTGGCGGCAAGCTCGTCGATTCCTGGTAGGCGGACCTCGCGCAGCACGGCACCGGCGGCGCTCAGGGCGTCGGCGGCCCGGTCGACCGCGGCGTCGATCTCGGGGTCGTGGACCCGCCAGTACGCGTCGGTGGGGCGGCCGACCACGGTGCCCGCGATCGGGGCCGACGGATCGATCCGGCGTCCGGTCAGCGCGCTGAAGGCGACCGCGACCGTGTGGATGTCGGCGCCGAGCAGCCCGATGTGATCCAGCGTCTCCGACAGCGGGAACACCTCGGTGGTGGGTAGCGCGCCGCGCGCCGGCTTGAGCCCGATCACCCCGCACAGCGCGGCCGGGGTGCGCGCCGAGCAGCCGGTATCGGTGCCCACCGCCAGCGGTACCAGTCCGGCGGCCACCGCCGCCGCTGATCCGCTGGAGGAGCCGCCGGTGATCAGCCGCGGATCGTGCGGGTTGCGGCACGGGCCCTCGGCGGCGACGTCCCCGGTGGGACCATAGGCGAACTCGTGGGTATGGGTCTTGGCGACCACCACCGCGCCGGCCGCGCGCAGCGCGGCCACCACGGCGGCGTCCTCACGCGCCGGGGGAGCGTCGGCCAGCACCGCGCTGCCGCACCGGGTGGGCACCCCAGCCACGTCGATCAGATCCTTCACCCCCACTGGCACCCCGCTGAGCGGGCCGGCGCGGCGCACGCTGGTATCTACCGGCACAAGCTGCACGATCGCGTTATACGGGTCGTCCCTTGCCGCCAATAGGTTCCACTTCGCACCTTCTGGGTCGCTCACAGCGCGAAAGGGTTCCACTTGGCGGTCTGCGGCTCAGAGTTGGACTTGGCAGCGGGTGCCTTGAAGGGCTACCAACCGACCCCCCTGCTGGCCGAGTTCGCGCAGCCGCCCGAGCCCTCCAGAGGCTGCCACGTCGACGTGCACGGTGTCGGTGCGGTCGCTAACGCGGGCGGCGTCGAAGGTGCGGCGGGCGACGTGGCCGGCCTGGATGGTGGCCGCCAGCCCGCCGGTGGAGGCGAGCGAGCCGCGGGCCGCGCCGAGCCGGCCCAGGGCGTCGTCCACCGCCGTCAGCAGTGCGTCGCGGTTGCCCTCGCACATTGCCCGGACCAGTTCGGGCGATGACGCCGCCACCCTGGTTCCGTCGGTGAACGAGCCCGCGGCCAGGGCCATCGCCAGCGCCCCGCCGTCGGCGCCGACCGAGGCGAGCACCGCGGCCAGGATGTGCGGCAGGTGTGATACCCGGGCCACCGCAGCGTCGTGGTCCGCGGCTCCGGCCGGAACCACCTGTGCCCCGCAGTCCAGCGCCAGCCGGGCGACCTGCGCCCACACCTCCGGATCGGCGCCGTCGTCGCTACCCACCACCCAGGGGGCACCGACGAACAGCGTCGCCGATCCCGCTGCCCAGCCCGAGGCGGACGTCCCCGCCATCGGGTGCCCACCGACGTACCGGGCCCGCGGGGTGTGCCGGGCCACCGCCGCTGCGACGGGTTGTTTGACGCTCACCACGTCGGTGAGCCGGCAGCGAGGGGCGTGCCGGGCCACCACCGGCAGCATGTCGACCACGGCGGGTAGGGGTACCGCGAGCACCACCAGTGCGTCGTCTGCCGCGTCGGTCAGCACATCCTCGATCGAGGATGTGACGTCGAAGCCGGCTTGCCGGGCCGCAGTGACCACGGCATCCGACCTCGCCATGCCGCGTACCTTCCACCCGGCGCCGTCGGCGGCGCGGAGCAGCGACCCGCCGATCAGACCCAACCCGATGACGCACAGCGTGCGCTCGCTCATGAGGTCCGTGCCGGTGAAGTCAAGGCCTCCAGCGCGAAGCCGGCGTAGAGGGCAACGCCGTGCACCATCGCCGCCTCGTCGAATACCGCCCGGTTGGAATGGTTCGCCGGGACCGTGTCGGGGTCGCGGCCCGGCGGGCAGGCGCCGAGAAACGCCATCGCGCCGGGGACCTTCGCCAGCACGTAGGAGAAGTCCTCGGCGCCCATCAGCGGGTCCGGCATGGGCTCGGCGTTGCGTACGCCGAGCACCGAGCGAGCCAGATCGATCAGCTGCGGGGTCACCTCGTCGTCGTTGACGGTAACCGGGTAGCCATGCTCGATCGTCACGGTGGCGGCGCAGCCGTGCGCTGCCGCGACGTGCTCACAGACCAGGCGCACCTCCACATGCAAGGCCAGCCGGGTGTGCTCGGACAGCGCTCGGATGGTGCCCTCCAGCTCGGCGGTTTCCGGGATGATGTTGGAGCTGGTGCCTGCGGAGATCCGGGTGATGGTGAGCACCGCGGGGTCGAAGACGCTCAGCGTCCGAGTGATCATAGTCTGCAGCGCGCCGACCATCGCGGCGGCGGCGGGCACCGGGTCCAACGCGTTCTGCGGCGCGCTGGCGTGCCCCCCTCGACCGGTCACGGTGACCCGGAGCACGTCCGACGACGCCATGATGGCGCCGGGTCTGGTCTGCACCACTCCGCTGTCCAGGGTGGAGGTGATGTGCAGGGCCAGCGCGCGTTCCGGCGTTCCGGCAACCTCCAGCAGGCCCTCGTCGAGCATGTGCCGCGCGCCGTGGAAACCCTCCTCCCCGGGCTGGAACATCAGCAGCACCCGGCCGGCCAGCTCGTCGCGCCGCTGCGCGATCAGCCGCGCAGCCGAGGCCAGCATCGCGACATGCGTGTCGTGCCCGCAGGCGTGCATCGACCCTGGCAGTTCCGAGCTGAACGGCACTCCCGACTGCTCAGTGATCGGCAACGCGTCCATATCGGCCCGCAGCAGCACAGTCGGTCCGGCCTGCGCGCCCTCGATCACCCCGACCACCGAACTGGCGGCATGCCCGGTGTTCACCTGCACGGCTAGGTCGGCCAACGCTCGCAGCACGGCGGACTGGGACTCGGGTAGGTGCAAGCCCTGCTCTGGGTGCCGGTGCAAGCTGCGGCGAAGCGCGATCGTGTGCGGCTGCAGCGCTCTGGCGGCGCCCACCAGGTTGCTCGCGCACCGACGATGACGGGGCTCAGGCATAGTCACAACCGACCATCTTCGCACGTCATCCTGGTATTCGGGGCCCGAATCGGTGATCGTGCTTCCGTCCGGGATCGGGGAGCGCATACTTGTGCCATGTCCGTCACCGGCTTTGCCATCGCTGTGGTCCGAGAGGACGGGCGCTGGCAGTGCACGAAACTGGATGCCGCGGCCCTGAAGGACCTCGACGCGGCCATCACCGAGCTGCGCGGGCAACGTTCCACCGGCGCTGTTTTCGGTCTGCTCGACGTCGATGACGAGTTCTTCGTCGTGGTGCGGCCGGTGCCTGGCGGCGTGTCCCTGCTGCTGTCCGACGCCGTCGCTGCGCTCGACTACGACGTTGCCGCCGACGTGCTGGATCTGTTGCGCGTCGACGTCCCCGACGACGCAGTGGACACGGACGAGATGTGGCCGGAAGGCGACCTCGGGCTGCTCGCCGACCTGGGACTGCCGGCAGAGGAGATGCAGGTGATCATCGATGAGGTGGACCTGTACCCGGATGAGCAACTCGACATGATCGCCCAGCGGTGCGGGTTCCGGCCGCAGCTGTCCGCGTTACTGGAGAAGCAACCGGAACCGGGATGACCGTGGCGACCGGTGCCGACCTGGCGCTGGTGCGGCGCGCGATCGAGGTGGCCGGCTGCGCGGCGGCCTCCGGTGACGTCCCGATCGGAGCCGTGCTGGTGGACGCCGACGGCGTCGAGCTCGCCGCCGCCTGCAATGCCCGGGAGGCCACCGGTGACCCGACCGCCCACGCCGAACTCCTGGTTCTGCGTGCCGGGTCGGCGCGACTGCGGGATGCCGGGCGCAGTGACGGCTGGCGGCTGACCGGCTGCACCCTGGCGGTGACGGTGGAGCCCTGCACCATGTGTGCCGGCGCCCTGGTCGCGGCCCGGGTGGACCGTGTCGTGTTCGGTGCCTGGGAACCCAAGACCGGTGCGGTCGGCTCGCTGTGGGACGTCGTCCGGGACCGCCGGCTGCATCACCGGCCGCAGGTCCTCGGCGGTGTCCTCGAGTCGGAGTGCGCGGCTCTGCTCACCGGGTTTATGCGCCTGCGGCGCGTGTAGTGGCGCAGCGCCCGTCTGCGCCGCCGCCCGGCCAGGTCCGCTACTCTCGTCGGCGGTAGCGTGTCCGAGCGGCCGAAGGAGCGCGCCTCGAAAGCGCGTGAGGGTTCACGCCCTCCGTGGGTTCAAATCCCACCGCTACCGCCACTGACCGGCACAAATGCCGGTCACCTCAGTTGCGGATGATCGATGGGGACTTCACCGCGATCCAAGCCGAATCCGGTGATCCAACACCCGGGGCCGAGAGCGAGACACCGCCGTACGTGAGGGTGGCCTTCGGTAATCGAGCTTCCGAAGGCCACCCTCGCGTGGGAACGGGCGCGGGTCATTCCTCGGTGCGGGTGCCGTTTGTGGGGTCGAGGATGAACCTGCCGTTGCCTCGGTCGTTGAAGTCGAACATGGGAGTCAGGCGCCCGGCGAGGGCGTCGAAGGAGCCGCCGCCGATCCGTTGACCCTCCAGCCAGTTGTCCTCGATGAAGCGCAGGATCGAGCTCTGGTCAGTGATCGTGTGGTCGACGAAGTTGCGCTTGGCGTAGGGGGAGATCACCAGCAGCGGTGTCCGTGGGCCGTAGCCGCAGCGGTCCTGGAAACCCGCGAGCGGTGTGGCGGTGGAGCCGCAGACTCCTGGTGCGGTCAGTGCATCCTGTGCTGACTGGCTGGGGTTGACGATCGGGCTGGGCTGGTGGTCATACCAGCCGTCGGAGTCGTCGTAGGCGATGACGACGGCGGTGGAGCGCCAGTCTTTGGACTTCTGCAGGGCATTGAGGGTGTTGACGACGAAGTGCTGCTCATCCAGGGGGTCGGAGTAGCCGGGGTGGCCGTCTTGGTATTTGGCGGCCTTGAGGAACGACACAGCGGGGAGGTTGTGGTTGTGCAGCGCGGTGGTGAAGTCGGCCAGGTCGTACTGGTGGTTAGCCGCATCGGTCTGCCCGATCATCGCCGCGGAGGACGGCGGCAGGTGTTGCGGGTTGGCGGTGGACTTGTAGTACTGGAATGGCTGGTGGTGCGCGCTGTAGTCGGTCACGACGGCGCCGCCGATGTTGGTGTGGGAGCTCTTGCAGGCCGCCTTGGTGTTGGTGGCCGGGGTGGTGGGCCGGAAGCCGCCCTGGAAGAACCCCCAGGTGGTGCCCTTGGTGTTGAGCAGGTCACCGATGTTCGGGCCGCTCATCGCCACCGTGGTGGCGCCCGAGCAGTCGTCGAAGGTCGGGTCGGGGTCGCCGATGACGCTGCCGTTGACCACCTCGTTGCCCACCGTGGGGGGTGTGGCGCCGTGGGTCTGGCCGGAGATCAGGTTGAGCGCTCCGGGGGTGGAGGGGCCGAACACGGTGTTGTAGCTGTTGTCGCTCATGGCGAAGTGCTGGGCGTAGTTCCACAGCGCGGTGACGGTGTTGCCGTCGTAGTAGTCCATGACCAGGCCGGGCTTGCTGATGTCGGGCGGTGCGCAGGACGTGGTCTGGGTGTTCTCGACGAACTTGTCCATCTTGCCGCCGTCGAATGCCTTTTGCTCGGCGGTGTAGTCGTGGTTCTGGTCGCAGGTCAGCGGCTCGGAGCGGTCCAGGCGCATCGGGTTGTCCGCGTTGGGGTTGTGGGTCAGCAGCGCTGGGGTGAGTCCGTTGACCGTGGGAGTGTGCGGCGCGGCGTGGAATGCCGGCTCGCCGGCGGGATTGGTGGCGTTGGGGTAGGTGCCGAAGTAGTGGTCGAAGGACACATTCTCCTGGAAGATCACCACAAGGTGCTCGATCGGCGTGGCGGTGGTCTGCTCGGCGTGATCCGTCGCCCCCGCGGCGGCCGGGACCCCCGAGGCCAGGGCGGCAGCGACGGCCGCCGCCGCGGCGATGACCCCGAGCCGGGTCCTGCGTCTAGTCACATCGTGTCCTCTCGATCGGGTTACGTGCGATGGTGCGGCCATGGAAGGAGACGGCTCGAACATGGCTGATCAGGAAACGGCACTTGAACGGACAGCAAGCGGAGGACATGCATTCGCGGGCGTCGCAACCCGAGCGCTATTACGCGCCGTTAGGACCGGTCGACCACGGTCATTGGCGCGGTCCCGTGACCGGCCCGCCGCTGGGCCATGGCCCTGACGACTCATCCCCGCGAAGTGCCGCCGGACCGTCTGTTCGCTAAGTCCGGCCTGACCGGAGTATCGGCCCACCAGCCGAGCTTCCACCTCGCTGAGCTCCTAATTCACGGATCCGACGAACCCTTGGCCCCTGTGACGGCATAAACGACATGAGGTCTCCCGCTGAAACCCACTCTTCTGTGAACAGTTTTACGCCATTGTGCGAACGCGCCAGACCTTCGCCGGCCACGGATTAAGCGCCTTAGCGATCATCGTCAGCGGACCGTCAGCGGCCACGGCGCAATGACAGCTGGTGCTCCACGGGCTCGGCAACCACCGCGGCCCGTGGAGGTGCCGCTACAACCAACTCACGTGCCGGCCCCGCCTCGCAGGGCCGGCGTGTACGCCGGGAGAGCGTCGGCGTGCGCTCCGGGCCTTCGACCGCGGGTACGCCGGGTGCTCGCGCTGGCCGGTGCGGTGGGCGTGTGCGCCCATTCTCGCTGTCCGTAGGTGTCGGCGCATTCATCCTTGGTTCGTGTTCTCGTGTACTGCCAGCCGCTTTCGACCGTTCCCATTCGAGTGGACACCGGCACCTGGCCGGTCACTCTCTGGAGGCTTGTTGCCATGCGCTTATCGCGCCGCACCACCGTCCTCGCTGCTGCCCTCCTCGCCGGCGCCGTGATCGCACCCGCCGTGGCCGCCGCTGACCCCTCGCACGAGGACAACAGCCGCCACGTGCTGCTGCTGTCAGTTGACGGGCTACACCAGGCCGACCTGAGCTGGTACGTCGCGCATCACCCCAAATCCGCGCTGGCCGCGCTGGTGAACCGGGGCGTGGACTTCACCCACGCCAGCACCCCGGTGCCCTCGGACTCCTTCCCGGGCATGGTCGCCCAGGCCACCGGCGGCAACCCGGAGAGCACCGGCGTGTACTACGACTCCAGCTACAACCACGCCCTGCTGCCTGCGGGCACGATGACTTGCCCACCGGGGGCGCCGACCGGCGCCGATGTGGAGTACGCCGAGAACCTCGACCTCAACCAGAAGTCCATCGACGCCGGCCAGGGGCTCACCGGGCTGCCCGGCAGCATCCTGCAACTCACCAGCGACCCGCAGACCCTGATCGACCCGGCGAAGCTGCCCGTCGACCCCAAGAACTGCAAGCCGATCTACCCACACCAGTACCTGAAGGTGAACACGATCTTCGAGGTGGCCCGGGCGCACAACCTGCGCACCGCATGGTCGGACAAACACCCCGCCTACGAGATCCTCGACGGGCCCTCCGGCAAGGGCGTACAAGACCTGTTCACCCCCGAGATCAACAGCCAGGCAGACGGGCTGCCGGCCGGTCAGGACTGGACCAAGGACAACGCCAAGACCCAGCAGTACGACGGCTACAAGACCCAAGCCGTCCGCAACGAGATCGACGGCTTCGACCACTCCCACACCAGCCACGTCGGTGTACCCGCGATCTTCGGGATGAACTTCCAATCGGTGTCCACCGCCCAGAAGCTGCCCACCTCCGGCGGCCATCCCGGGGGCTACCTCGCTGACGGGGTGACCCCCGGCCCGGTGCTCGCCGGCGCGCTGGACTTCGTCGACGACCAGGTGGGCTCCTTCGTCAAGGAGATCCACGCCCAACATCTCAACGAGAACACCACGATCATCCTGTCCGCCAAGCACGGGCAGTCACCGACCGATCCGGCGGCGCTGACCCGCATCCCGGACGGCCCGCTGCTCACCGGCCTCAACGCCGCATGGAAGACCGCCCACCCGGGTGCGGGTGACCTCGTCGCGCACTCCACTGACGACGACGCCATGCTGCTGTGGTTGACCGACCACTCGCAGGCCGCCGCTGACTTCGCCAAGACCTACCTGCTCGCCCAGTCCGGCCAGGGCAACGACATCAACGGCAACCCCAAGCCATTCACCCACTCCGGGCTAGCCACCGCATTCGCCGGCCGGGACGCGGCCAGGTTCTTCGGCGTCCCCGCCGGCGACCCCCGGGTACCCGACCTGTTCGGCATTGTTCAGCACGGCGTCGTCTACACCGGCGGCCAGAGCAAGATCGCCGAACACGGCGGCGCGGACCCGCAGGACCGCAACGTACCAATCGTCATCGCCGGGGCCGGCATGGACAACGACGCGCATACCCTCGGCAAGCCGGTCGAGACCACCCAGATCGCGCCGACCATCCTGCGTCTGCTCGGACTGAACCCCAACGAACTGCAAGCCGTCCACCACGAGCACACCCAATCCCTGCTGGGCTGAACACGTGCTGACCGCCGTCCGGCCCACCACCCGACCGTTCGGGAGGCCGGGCGGCGGCAAGGGCAGTTCTTCGCGACCCGATAAGCGGTCGACGGCTCCGCCCGCCGGGTCGCGGGCTTGTGCAATGTGGAACGATCGCTTTAGGCGATAGGGCCCCCTAGCGTCTGGCGGCTGGTGATTCGCCGGACGACTTTACAGCTGACGTCATCCCGTGAACAGATATCACGACAACCTGACAGAAAAGGAATCCTAACCTCAGTCACCGAGCGCATGTCCCCAGTTAATGTCTTTGCACCTTATCGAGGGATTCTGGTCATCGGACTGGCATAGCGTTATAGCTCTTCGTGGAAACAGTTGCCTCAGGGCGGGACAGGAAGGCAGTGGCTGATGACCAGTTCGAGAACCAAGCATCGGTGGCGTATGATAACGGGGATTACGTTGGCCGCGACCCTCGCGATGGGGGGTACCGCGCTGGCCGTGGGACTTCAACACGCCGGGCCCGGCGATCACGGCACTGGAGTGACCCCGATCGGCTTCACGGTCACTCCGGCTGGGACGCAGACCAACCTTGGGGATCTTCCGTTGGGGGCGGTGAGCTCGCCGGATGGTCGTTGGTTGGTGGTCAGCAACGACGGTCAAGGTGCGCAGTCCTTGCAGGTCATTGATATCACCACCCGCAAGGTGACCCAGACGTTGTCCTACCCGGCCCCCAAGGCACTGTTCGTCGGTTTGGCCTTCGCCCCCGACGGCAAGACGCTCTACGCCAGCGGCGGTGGCAACAACCTCATCCGCACCTACACGGTCACCGGCGGCACGCTCACCGAGGGCGCGTCGATCCCGCTGCCGACGACCAATCTGGCCGGAAAGAAGATCAACCCGTTGCCTGCCGGTATCGCGCTGACCCCCGACGGGCAGCGGCTGCTGGTCGCCGACCAGCAGGCTGACGCGCTGTCGGTCGTCGACCTGGCCACCGGCACGGTGCACACCACTCCCGCCGGGCACCGTCCCTACGCGGTGGTGGCCTCAGCCGATGGACACAGTGCCTATGTCACCGACCAGGGCGCCAACACCGTGTCGGTGCTAGACCTCACCGGCTCCGAGCCGGCCCAGCAGAAGACCATCACCGTGGGCACGCACCCCAACAAGGAGCTGGCCTCGGCCGATAGGCGCACCCTTTATGTGGCCAACGGTGACTCCGACGAGATCAGCGTGATCGACACCGCGACCACGGCGGTCACTCGCACCATCAGCCTGGCCCCGTACCGGGGTGCGCCGGTCGGCAGCAATCCCGATGCGCTGACGTTGTCCCGGGACGGCCGCACGCTCTACGTCGCGAACGCGGGCAACAACGACGTCGCGGTCATCGACGTGGACTCGGGACACGTCGATGGCCTGATCCCGACGGCGTGGTATCCCACCGGGCTGGTCGCCACCGATCGGGCGTTGTTCATCACCAACGGTAAGGGTCTGGGTGCGGGTCCCAACAACGGGCCAGGACATCCCAACCCCTATGACCCCAACACCCCCACCCCCGATCAGTACGCCGGCTCGATGATGGTCGGCACGCTGTCCACTGTGGAGTTGCCGGTCGGGAACGGTCAGCTGAGGAAGTGGACCGAGCAGGTCGCGCGCAATGCCGGGTTCGACTCCCACGGCGACGTCCGCGCCCAGGGTCAGAGCTCGGTGATCGTGCCGGGCAATGCCGGCCAGCGCAGTCCGATCCAGCACGTGATCTACGTGGTCAAGGAGAACCGGACCTATGACCAGGTGTTCGGCAGCCTGGGCAAGGGCAACGGTGATCCCCGGCTGAACCTATTCGGTCCGGAGTCGGCACCCAATGCCCGCACCCTGGAAAACAACTACGTCACCCTGGACAACTTCTACGCTGACGCCGAGGTCAGCGCCCAGGGCTGGAACTGGACCGTCGCCGCCAACTCCAACCCCTACTCCGAGCAGGTCTGGCCGGGCAACTACTCTGGTCGCGGCGCTCCCTACCCCTCGGAAAGCAGCGACCCGGCGATCGCCCCCAACCGCGACCCCGCCCAGGCCTACATCTGGGATCGCCTGGCCGCAGCCAACATCTCCTTCCGCAACTACGGCTTCTACGTCGACGGAACCTCCAAGGCCACCGAGCCTGTACTCGACGCCAACACCGACCATGACTTCCGCGGCTTTAACCTGGCCTGTCCCGACAGTCCGAACAGCTTCACCCCGCCGCCCACAGCCAACTGCGGCCCGCGCACGGCCCGATTCAGCGAGTGGCAGCACGAATTCAACAGCTACGTCGCCGGGAACAACCTGCCCACCGTCGAACTGGTTCGCCTGCCCAACGACCACAACGCCGGCACCAGGACCGGCGCGCCGACCCCGCGGGCCTACACCGCCGACAACGACTGGGCACTCGGCCAACTCGTCGACGCCGTCTCGCACTCCCAGTACTGGGCCAACACCGCCATCTTCGTCACCGAGGACGACGCCCAAGAAGGGCCCGACCACGTCGACGCCCACCGCACCGTGGCCGAGGTGATCAGCCCCTACACCCACACAGGGCGAGTCGACTCCACCTTCTACAGCACCGCCTCCATGCTGCGCACCATCGAACTCATCGTCGGCCTACACCCGCTGACCCAATTCGACGCCTACGCCACCCCGATGCTCGCGCCCTTCACCCACAAACCCGACCTCACCCCCTACACCGCCATCAAACCCACCCAGAACCTGCAAGAAGTCAACCCGGTCAACGCCCCCATGGCGGCCCAATCCCAGGCCCAGGACCTCACCAAGGAAGACCAGATCAACATGCAACAGTTCAACCAAGCCACCTGGGCCAGCATCAACGGCACCCACACCCCCATGCCCGCCCCCCAACACCACGTCTTCCCCGCCCCCGCCGACGAACAAGCTCCGCCTGCGCAGGGCCCGGCCACCAGTGACGGCGACGGGCACTAACCCTCGATCACCAGCCGATCAGTACTGCAACGGCACATCCTTCGGTGCTTGGCCGCCGGATCCCGTCAGCAAGAGTTGATTACGGTTTGTGTGCCTACGGTGACACATACGGTCATCGTAGGCACACAAACCGTGATCTTCTTGTCCAGGCGCGATGAGCGCCGGTGGTCGCGCCTGTTGCCGGTTGTGGATGAGCGCTCACACAGGGTCGGTATGGTCGCGGTCCTCAGGACAGGACTGTGGACAGGAGCGGCGGTGGCGGTGAGCCTGAAGCGGGTCACGGCGGGTGAGGCAACGCGGCGGCAACTCCCGGCAGTGGTGTCGCCGATCACCGCGGACGCGCAACCGTCGCCGTGGGGATTCGTGGGCCGCGATCAGGAACTCACCGCGCTGCTGGCCCTGCTGGATCCGCGGCCTGAGGCGCCGGCGGGGGCAGCCGTGTCAGTGGTCACGGGGATGCCTGGTGTGGGTAAGACCGCGCTGGCCTGGCAGGCCGCCCGGACCGCCGTCGGACGTGGCTGGTTTCCCGGTGGGGCGGTGCTCGTCGATCTGCACGGCTATGCCCAGGTTGCGCCGGAGCGGGTGTACGCCGCGGTGCTGCGCGCGCTGGATCCGGACCGGCCCGCCAGCGTCGAGGAGCCGGCCAGCGCGTACCGCCAGCTGATGTCCCATCTCGAGCGGTTGTCCCGGCCGGTGCTGCTGGTGGTGGACAACGCCGACAACACCGACCAGATAACAGCACTGCTGCCCATCGGTGGGGCGCATCGGGTCCTGATCACTTCCCGGGACACCCTGGAGGAGTTGCCCGACGCGCGGCTGCTGAAGGTTGACGTGCTGCCACCCGGCCTCGCTGTCGAGTTGCTGGGCAGCCGCCGTCCCGGCGACCCCCGGTTGGGTGCAAACCCGGCGGCGGCCGCAGAGCTAGCCCGCTTGTGCGGGTACCTGCCATTGGCCTTACACATCGTCGCGGTGCTGATGGCCGACGACCCCTGCCGCCCGCCCACCGATCTGGTCAAAGAGCTGGCCGCCGAGACCGCCCGGCTGAAGAGCTCTCCCGGCGAGCTGTGGGCGGGACGCGCCGCGGTCGAGCTTGCCAACCGCCGCGTCGGCGACACCCCCGCCCGGCTGTTCCGCCTGTTGGCAACGGCGCCGGATCCTGATGTGGTAGCCGAAGCCGAGACCGCCCAACGGTCCACACCACCACGAGCTCCCAAACACGGCCGCGCGGACAACACCGATCGTCGCCAACGGAAAAGCTGGCTACTGCGCACTACCGGTGCCGCAATGGTCATCGCGATAGCTGTCACGGCATTCGCCTGCCAGGGGACCTTCAACGTCGATGCGGGAACCGGCGCGGCTCGGATAGTGTTGTCAACCTTCCGGGTCAAGATGGGTGATACCTACCTCGCCACTGCTTCGGGGTTCTCGCCCGGGGAGGCCGTGCGATTCTCCTGGACCGGCCCGTCCGACGGCGTGATGGGCGTTTTCCCCGCCGACTCGAAGGGCGGCGAGTCGCTCGGTCCAGTCTTTGAGAGGCACCCTCCGGGGAACTACACCATCACCGGCACAGGACTGACGTCGGGGCGCATCGCGTCGGCTGTACTGCAGGTCGTTACCGGCACCGGCGCGGCCCGGTTGATGCTGTCCACCTCTGAGATCAAGATTGGTGATACCTACTTCGCCACCGTGTGGGGGTTCTCGCCCGGAGAGGACGTGAGGTTTTCCATCAACCGGACCGACGGCTTGACCGGGGTCTTCCCCGCCGGCTCGGGTGGCAGCGGGTGGCACCGAGTCTTGGAGGCAGGCCCCCCGGGGAGTTACACCATCACCGCCACAGGGCTGACATCGGGGCGTACTGCCTCGGCTGGGTTGAAGGTCGTCCGGCCGTGAAAATCCTGCCGCCGGGTCACAAGCGTGCTCGTCTGCCTCGCGACCGTCGTCATCGGGTCGTCCCACCGACCAACAGCGCATGGACATCCTTGCCCTGCGCACCATGCTGCGGGGCAGCTGGGACCTGACTTAGGGCAGGACTAATAGTCATTCATACGGTTGTGTGGAGGTCCTGGACGAAGGCCGTGTCTGTCCTGATGGCTCGCGCTGAGCTCAGCCAATCGCGACCACGCCGCGTAGGCGTCAGCCGGGATTGCGGGGGCGGGTTGTGCCGGAGGGCTCGTCCTGATGGCCGGAGGTCTGGACTGGCTGGTGCTCCGGATGGTTTGAGGTGTGCCTACCGCGGCGGCAGATGACGGGGCGGGGCCGTCGGCTGGGTTGTTCGGTGCGGCGACGGGTGCTCCGCCGGCGTCTACGCCGTGCGGGATGCTGCCGAGCTCTGATTCCGGGACGGCGGCCACGGGGGCTGCGGGCGCCGGGTTCCCGGCGGCGACCCCAGCGATGGAGCCACGGTGCGGCGCTGTCAGCGGCACGGACGCCGCCCCCCCGATGAGGGCGAGCAGGCCCGCTGCCGCGACCTGCGTGAACCGCCGCGACGCACCCCGACGGCCCCGGTTGCCAGCGGATCCCGGTGGGAGGGTGGGCCGCGATGGCCGCCGTAGGACCGGCCGCTTGGAGACCTCGGTCTGGGCCGGCGCGCGGACGTCGGAGCTGGCGAGTCCGCGCGTCTCGGTCGTCGTCGGGACTGGCGTGGAAGTGGTCTCTCGCGACGCCTCGACGGTCTGGGTCAGCGGCGGGCGGATCAGTTCCTCGAACTCGTCGCGACCCAGCCACATCTCGGCTTGAACGATCGGATCATGGTGGCATGGAGTGAATGGCTTTCGGGTCAACCCAACAGCTTCGCGGCGCTGGGACAACCGCTGCTGCTGTCTTGAAGCCATGCCGTCACCTCGCGAACGTGTTTCCGCACCTGAGGCGGCTAGGTGGCTGCCCCGTCGCGACCTGCTACCCACCGTGGTCTCCACGGTTACGGATCGACACCTTACGCACCCGGCCCGTGGCCGAAGCAAGGGGCATCGAGGACTACGTACCGGCCCTCGCCGAGTTCGGTACGGCTACTGATTGCCACCGGGTGTTACAGCTGGGCACGGTACGTGTACCGAATCGGCACTGCCGCCGACGAGGCGTTTCTTGCATCCGGGGCCAGCTGGGCGCACCTGTCCTAGGAGGATTCGATGTCCAGCGTACTGAGCTTTGCTGAGCTCGACGATCAGCACGTGGAGTTGCTACCCGGGCGCACCGCCATGTCGATGTTCGTCAGTCAGCCCACCGATGGCGGCCACAGCAGTGATGGCAGCGACGTAATGGATCTTGTCCATATGACCAACATGTTGCCCGTCGGTACCGGTGTGGGATGGGGCACCAGCGGCACCAATGCTGCTGGCGATTCCGGCGCGTAGTGCGGCTGATCTCCGCGCGGATACTTCTGATCAGTGCCGGGCCCCGGTGACGTCAGCTGCGTGCGATGTAGAGGTCCCTTAGCAGCCCGGTTTCCAGCTCCATGTCCGCGATGCGCGCCTTGACGACGTCACCGATGCTGACCATGCCTACTAGCTCGCCATGGTCCACTACGGGCAGGTGACGGTAACGGGAACTCGTCATCTGGTGCATCAGCCGGGTGATGCTGTCCTCGGGAGAGCACACCGGAACGTTGCGCGACATCACGTTGGTGACCTGCATGGTCAGTAGCTTGGCGCCGTACTTGGCGAGACCGCGCAGGATGTCGCGCTCAGTCAAGGTGCCGACGAGCGGCCGCTGCTCGTTCTCGTCGCACACCACCAGCGCGCCGATCTGAGGTGGGCCGTTCAGCCGGCCTATCGACTCGGCGATGCTCGCGTCTACCTCGATGGTCTCTACAAATCGGCCTTTGGCCTTGAGAATTTCCTCAACCTTCATCAGGGTCCCTCCCGACGACGCAGGTACCTTCATAGTCCCGCGTGGTGGGGGCGGCCACCAGAGCATTGACGTATGCGTCAATGTGACGCCGACCTCAGTCAGCTCTGATTCCGAGCTCGACCAGCAAACCCACAAGGGGTGGCTTAGCTCACTGTGCCATGACCCACACCCCGCACAGCGGCTGCTTCGACGGGCCCTTGGCTCGGCCGACACCTTCCGAAGGACCTTCCACTCAGCGCTCGGGCCTGCCGCGAGCAGGCCTGCGCAGCACAACCAGAGTGACCGCCAGCAGGGCGACCCCGCACAGCAGCATCGCCAGCGGCACGCCCAGCGAGTCGGCGAATCCCCGGCGTGGGCGACGTCCCAGGCGACTTGGCCGGCGAGCGCCGCCACCGCCGCCGAGGACGCGAACCACAGCGCGCTGCGCAGCCTGATCAGCGCGGGTGCCGACCCGTCACGGATCCGTGCGCCCACCAGCCAGGTGGTGGCGGCGACGAGGGCGAGCAGCCCGAGCCGGCCGGCCATGGGCACATCGCGCCAGTATTGGACGGCGAGCGTCACCGCCCCCGACAGCGCGAGCAGCCCGCCTAGGTAACCCAGCGCCTCGGTCACCGGCAGCCCGCCACCGCCGCCTGAGGTCTCTGCGCCGCTCCGCTCCGCGGCGAGCACGGCCTGCGCCTGATCGGCGCTGAGGGATCCCGCCCTCGACGGCGCGCCGCAGGGCCTCGGCCAGCTCATCGGTACGGCTGTTGCGTTGCGCAATCATGCCGGGCTCCTCGCCGTCCGGAGGCAGGTGGCCTACCTCAGCCAGTATCCGCCAGCGGGCGCTCTCACCCGCCCGGCAGCAACGCGCGGCAGACGGGCAAGACGGCACTGGCTCCCCGCATTCAGCGCATGATCTCGGTACGAGGGGCTGGAGCCTCGGTTGTTCCCGGCCTTGCTGGGTGTAGTTCCTGTTCGTGCCGCCACGCCGACGAGCTGTCCGGCATGGGGCTCTACGGCGGCCAACCCCAAGGCACCCAACACCCCCGGGCGGTGCGAGGGTGCGGCCCAGAGACCCGAACACCTGGGCATCGCCGATCGCAGACGCGAGATCATGATGGCGGGTGTTTGTGCTGTTAGATGGCGGAGGATGCGGGATTTGAACCCGCGAGGGTTTTAACACCCAACACGATTTCCAATTTCACTTGGCCGGGTACGGCTGGGTACCAGCCTTCGCTGCGGTGCAGCTCAGGAGGTCACCGAAGAATCAGGGATCGGCTGAACCGGGCTGAACTGAGACCCGAATTGAGACCCACGATGATCGCCGGAGCACCGCTCGGCCTTCACGCCAGCCTCGTCCCGGCGTCGAGTGGCCTGCGCAGCTCCTTGTCTGGGAGTGATCAGCCAAGGGTCGGCTGAGCCGACGTTCCACACGGAGGTTGGGCAGCGCTTGACACGCCGACGGGACCCCGTCCAAGATCGATTTAGGTCGGTGGTCAGCCCAGAACCCAAGGTTTCAAGATCGATTGTGTCGATCGCTACCCGATGGTCCGCGATACTCCCGGTTACCTGGAGATACTACGGGTGGTGACTGCTGGTTGATGCTTGTTGTCAGTGCCCGGAGGATAACGTGCGACGCGAGTGCGATGGCCGCTGAGGTGGGTCGTTGCCACATGGTTGCTACATCGTCGACCGGCGGTGGTATCGGTGGTGGGTTTCCATAGGTGACCATCTTGGTGTGGCTTGCGGCGGTCCAGGATGGAGGTTGGTCGAGTGCGCTCTTCTGTCACTGACTGGGCTGGAGAGTGACGCAGGCGATCCGGACACCAGGCCTCGCTTGCCTAGCCCGGGCTGTTGCGGTGGTCGTCGTCTCGTGCAGCATGATCGATCCGGGTCTGCGGTCGGTGAGGCGAAGAACACGGTGGTCTGCGAGGCGCCTTGGCCGGCCGCGTCGGCGTCGATATCTAGCCTAGATCTCGTTGCGCGGGTTGGCGTACGGGGGATTGGTCGATGGCGCTGGGGTCCTCGCGGTGGGATCAGTGCGGTTTTGGTAGTGCGGTCCTGGGTCTTCGCCGGTGGGGCCGCAGGCGTTGGTGTGCGCGTGAGCGGCATAGCTCCGGTTGGGCAGTAGCCCGGCGACCACCAATGTCGCCACGGTGCGGGGGTAGCCATGGCCGCCCGGAGTGACGCTGGTCAGGATCGCTGCGCCGACCGGCGTCAGGGACGGGTTGTAGATGATGGCCTTGGAGGCCGGGTCCGGCGAGGTGACGGTGCTGCTGCCGGATAGGGCTGCGTCCGGACCACCATCGCGAGGACCGCATCCGCGGCAACATGCAACTCTGCTGACTGGCGCTGCTGCTCAATCCGCGTCATCGAGAACAGCGCCAGCGACACATGGCGCAACCTGCGCCACGAACTGGATCGGATGCATCAGGTCTGCCGTAGCTACCCCGCACGGCCAAATGGCTCAACGCTCCCAGGTCGCCCCGGCCAACGCGCCATCCTGGCGGCGACGTTGACCTGCTTGAATCCCCTAAGTTCTTCGACTTCGCCACGCCGCCGCCACCACCGACCTTGGCTCTCAGCGCCCGCCCGTAGTAACACCGACCCAACCGACCACCGACATCCGCCGGCTCAGGGACTCGATCCGACCAACGGGGTGCCCCACGTGCGGAAGTTCGGCCCGAGCGAGCCTGCGACTGCAAGTATGCCAGTAGAGCACTAGACTAGCGCAAATCTTGCGCTGCAAGTCTTGCGCTGCAAGCAGGTCATGGGTAATGTCTTGCACCATGCTGAGTAGTCACATCGAAGCGCGGCAAGTAGAGATCCCCCGGCGCTCGCCGTCTGGGAAGCTGTGGTCGCTTCGCATCTGGCTGCACCTAGGCCCGTGGGCCTGCGTTGTCGTCACGGGCGTTCTGTATTGGATGGCGCCAGATACTTACGCCAGTGTCAGCGCGCTTGGCCAATGCTCAGTGGCGCTTCTCGCGATAGCGAGCGCCGTCGAGGCCACCTTGGCTCGCACGCATGCCTAGGCCACCTAGACTAGAGAGGGCGGCAACAGTGCAGATCGTACGAGTTGAAAGCTGTCATTTAGCCATGCTTACTCCGGCGACAGATCAACTGCTTGACGCGTTCAAGTATCAAAGGGATCTAACTGCTGGGAGTATTTTGTCGGCGTCACTCGCCTCGTTACTTGACTGGTTTACGCGCGAAGTCGACTTGACAGCGAGTCAGACGGTCCTCACGTGGGTGCCAACGTTCCTTGGTCCGCGGTCTCCTCGACTTTTTGATCATCTTGAAAGCCTGCTTCTTGACGACAGATTTGTTCAGCCTCTGTTGCGGCGAGTGGGGTTGCGGCAACCGCGACCGCTGTTAGACAAGATAAAGAACACTCCCAAGATGGCGCATACCCGATTCCTCGAACCGGGAAACAGAAAGCGGTTAACAATCGACATCGCTCGATCTTTGAGGATTGATTCGAACAACTCCCACTCCCTCCGTGATTGTACCCTCGTTATCCTGGATGATGTGATCGGTACCCATACGACCCTTGACGCTTGCGTCTCTGTACTGTCGGCATTGGAGCCGTCTTCCGTATTCTCACTGGCACTGTTCAAGAGGGAAGTGGAAAACTGTGGCTAAACTTGAGCTGCCTTCGAACATCAACCAGAAGCAGATTGCCGAAGCGTTGGGCATCTCCGAAGCTACCGTGTCGCGTGTCTTGCAGGGAAAGGTTAGTAGTTCTTCCCCAGCAGCTCGCGCCGTTAGCGACTGGTTCGAGAGCCAGCAGATTGAGATGCCGATGCGACAAAGAAGTGTCCTCTTAATACTTCCAGATTCTAGAAATCGGTTCTTTGAGGACTTGGCATACCACTTCGAAAAAGCACTCCGACGACGCAACATCGTCCTCATAACGGCGTTCTCAGAGCAACGTCCGGAGCAGGAGGAGACGCAGTACAAATTCTACCGACGCTACGGGTTGTCCGGGGTGATCTACGTTCCCGCTTCACCCGAACTCGCACTGACCGATCGGATACTGGAGGATGGGGTTCCGCTCGTCGTGCTAGACAGGAAACCAAGGGTGTCCCCGCAAAATTTCGCGACTGTCGCGGTCGACAACTGCGGAGGAGTAGCTGAGGCGATTAAGTGGCTGCACCAGGAGTACGGTCACGAGCGCATAGGATTCGTGAAAGGACCGATCCTTCTTTCGTCCGCTGAGGAGCGGTTTCAAGGATACGAGTCGGCCATGGATGAATTGAACCTGCCGTTCGATGACGACTGGATTTTCCATGGAGATTTTAGCCGAGAATCCGGCTACGAGGCCGGTCTCGACTATGCCCAGCGGTCGCAGGAGCGAAGACCTTCCGCAGTATTCTGCGCCAACGACTCCATGGCGATAGGATTTCTTTATGCACTGCACGAGTATGGGGTTAATGTTCCCGGTAATGTATCTTTGCTCGGTTTTGATGGAACTGACGACGTTCGATGGACTTTTCCGAGGCTGACAACGGTCAGCCAGAAGGCTGCGCAAATGGTCGACTCGACTTGTTCCATCCTGTCCGCTCTCATCGATGGAGAAAATGTTGAAGAGCAACGTGAAATTTTGATCTCACCGCGCCGCATTCTAGGAGGCAGCGTCTCGACGCCATTTCGGGTAGGTCAGAATGACGCTCGGTGAGCGCCGAACTCTGCTCTTTGTTTGCGATCTCGACGGTACGCTGCTTGATCGAGACGGACACTGGCCGAAAGACGAGTTGGACGACCTTGCCCAGGAGGTCACTCGCGCTGGATTCCGGGCAGAGTTCTGGTTGGCAACCGGGCGGTCGCCGCACGACTGTGTGCGGCTTCTTACCAATGGTCCAAAGTGCATGGAGACCGTTCGAGCTATCTGCTTTGACGGTGCATTGGAGGTGATAATACGCCAGGGTCGGGTTGTCGAGACTCTCTCGGAGACGCTGCTTGGCCCGAAAGTTATTGTTGGCCCCGCGTTCAAAATACTTCGACGCTGTGTCGGAGTTAAAGGAGACTTCCTTGTCTTCTCGGATACGAGAGCGGGCAGTAAGGTATTCATCTACTCGTCAATCGATGAGCCACCGTTTTGCCAACTGGCGCAGGCAGCCGAAGACCCTCGTCCTGTGGAGATCGTCCCGACATTGGGGGATCTGCACCGAGCGGCCGCATCGGTAGGCGTTAGAGCTGTCTCTTGGTTCGGTAAGCGCACCCAGCTGCCCAGCGAGAAGGATGACGTTATGGTTAGGGCCAAGAAGGCATTCAGCTGTCTGCTTTATCCCGAGGTTCGGTTTCCTGGCCTTTTGCAGGGTTTTGCTTGGCTCGATCTCGTCCATCCAAAGGTATCTAAAGGGTCAATGGTGGCCAGCTCCCTCGGGGGACGCAATGACTTCACGATCATCGGTCTAGGTAACGGTACCAATGACCTGTCCTACTTACAGATTGCTGAGGTTGCTATTTGTCCTTCCGATGCCGAGCCGGAGGTCAAGGGAATTGTAGATCTGGTACTGCCGTCGCCGGCCGGTCCAGAATTTGTGTCGAGCGTGTGGTCAGCAGCCCGCGACCGCATCCCCCCGGCGCAACCACTGTACAAAGCACCAAAGACAGGAGTGCAACAATCATGAGCACCACACTCGCTATCGCTGCCCTGCTAGCCGTGGTCCTTGCCAGCATCAGCTTCCTGGTCGGGACCACCTATACCGACCGCGCGCGTGACCGAGCCTATCGCCGACTAGTGGAGGAAAGACGGGAGCTCAATGCCATGCTCTGGCACGCTGAAGGCTCATACGCAGTCTCTCCCTACAGACCCCCCCAGCTTGGAACTAGCCGCCAGACGACGTGGCTGCGGCCGACCTATGACTACGACGTCGACGATGACTAGGGGCCCCATCCCGACCCAGCACCGTGGGCAAGAATTCAGCCCGGTGGCGTCTGTGACTTGATCTGGTCCCCGATTCGCCCGTTGCCATTAAGCCCCACCGGAGTGGGTGCTCCAGACCCGAGGGTGCCGCTCTTTCAGGGAACCGACCCACCTAAGTACCACTCCAAAGTCGTGATCTTTTGAGTCGTTACTAATCCCAAGTTTCCCGATCTTGGAG
>QHBZ01000172.1 GCA_003244055.1 Pseudonocardiales bacterium
TAGTACAGGGCGAACTCGAAGGGATGGGGGCGCAAACGGAGCGGGTCGATCTCGTTCTCCCGCTTGATTGCGATCCAGGTCTCGATGAGGTCGGGGGTGAAGACGCCACCTTCGAGTAGGTAGTCGTGGTCGGCCTCGAGGCGGTCGATCACCGCGCCCAGGCTCGCCGGCACCTGGGCAACGTCCTTGGCCTCTTCGGGCGGCAGCTCGTAGAGGTCCTTGTCGATCGGCGCGGCGGGCTCGTAGGCGTTCTTGATCCCGTCCAGACCCGCCATCATCATCGCGGCGAAGGCCAGGTAGGGGTTGCCGGATGCATCCGGGCAACGGAATTCGATGCGCTTGGCCTTCGGGTTGTTCCCGGTGATCGGGATCCGGATGCAGGCCGACCGGTTGCGCTGCGAGTACACCAGATTCACCGGCGCCTCGTAGCCGGCCACCAGGCGATGATAAGAGTTGACAGTCGGGTTGGTGAACGCCAGCAGCGACGGCGCGTGGTGCAGGATGCCGCCGATGTAGTGCCGCCCGAGATCGGACAGACCGCCATAGCCGGACTCGTCGTGGAACAGCGGTTTACCGTCGGTCCATAGCGACTGGTGGGTGTGCATCCCGGAGCCGTTGTCCCCGAACAGCGGCTTGGGCATGAACGTCACGGTCTTACCGGCCGCCCACGCGGTGTTCTTGATGATGTACTTGTAGAGCTGCAGGTCATCGGCCGCATGCAACAATGTGTTGTACTTGTAGTTGATCTCCGCCTGACCCGCGGTACCCACCTCGTGGTGCGCCTTCTCTACGGTGAAGCCGCACCCGATGAGGTGCGTCACCATCGCGTTGCGCAGGTCGGCGAAATGGTCGGTCGGCGGCACCGGGAAATAGCCGCCCTTGTAGGGAACCTTGTAGCCCTGGTTGCGCCCGTTTTCTTCGGCGCCGGTGTTCCACCAGCCGGCGATCGAGTCGATCTCGTGAAACGCGCTGTTGGGCGTGGTGTCGAAGCGCACCGAGTCGAAGCAGTAGAACTCGGCCTCAGGGCCGAAGTAGGCAGTGTCGGCAATGCCGGTGGAGGCCAGGAACTCCTCGGCCTTGCGGGCGACGTTACGCGGGTCGCGGCTGTAGGCCTCCCGGGTGAACGGATCATGTACGAAGAAGTTGATGTTCAGCGTCTTCTGCGCCCGGAAAGGGTCGATTCGCGCCGTCGCGGGGTCGGGCATGAGAATCATGTCCGACTCGTGGATCGACTGGAACCCGCGAACCGACGAGCCGTCGAACGCCAAGCCCTCCTCGATCACGTCGGCGTCGTAGAACGCCGCAGGGACCGTGAAGTGCTGCATGACGCCCGGCAGGTCGCAGAAGCGGACGTCGACGAACTCGACATCCTCGTCGGCGATGAAGCGCAGGACCTCATCGGAGCTGGAGAACACCGTAGTTCACTCCTTCGTGCACTGTGCTGCGGACCGGCGTGATCGGTCAGGTCGCTGCGGCGAACCTAAGAGGGTGGTGTTGCGCGACCATTACCCGGATGTTTCGCCAAGGTTAAAGGGCAGGTGGTGGGCAACGCTAGCCCGTCGACGGCATACCCTGGTCGAGTGAGTAGATGGAGCCAAACGTGGCTGATCGGCGCTGCACAACATCTTCCTGATGACCCGACCGTAGATGGTAGCGGACCGGACTATCCCGGTCAGCGGCTCGGCCTGCCCGAGCATGGGCCCGGCTCGGCAGCCGGCTTCGGTCCCCGCATCCTGGCCATCGTGATCGACTGGCTGCCCTGCTCGGTGGCGGCGCAACTGTTTACGAAGAACCCGGCGTTCTCGGCCCTGGCGCTGTTCGCGGTTGTCACCGTGGTCTCGATCGCGATCGCCGGTCGTACCGTCGGGCACGCCGCGGCGGGACTGCGGGTGGCACTGCTGGACGGGCGCCGGGCCGGCTTCGGTGCTGCGGTGATCCGCACAGTGTTGCTGTGCCTGTTGATTCCACCGGTGGTGTACAACCTCGATGGCCGCGGCCTGCACGACCGCGCCGCCGGAACGGTTGTGCTGCGGACTCGCTGATCGTTCAGCGTCGGCGAACGGTGCGCTGCACGTTGCGCATCTTGGCGCCTGGCGGCATCGGACCCTTGGGCATCGCGGCGCCACGGGTGGCGAGGATCGCCAGCTTGTTCTCCAGCACGGCGATCTGCGCCTTCTCGACATTGCGCGGCAGCTTGGCCAGATGCCGGGGGAGTTTTGCCAGCGGGACCTGGCCTTCGCCACTGCCCACCGTGACGTCATAGATCGGAGTGTCGCCGATCAGTCGCGATACCCGCTTCTTCTCCTGGGCCAGCAGCGGCTTGAGCCGATGCGGGGCACCCTCGGCGACCAGCACGACCCCAGGCCGCCCGATGGCGCGGTGCACTGCGTCGAGTTGCGTGGTGCCCGCCACCGCGGGTGTCACCTTCCACCCACCGCGCAAGTTCTCCAGCGCCCAGGCTGCGGCCCCCGGCTGGCCCTCCGCCTTGGCGAAGACATTGCGTTGTACCCGCCGCCCGAAGATCAGTATCGCGCCGAGCCCGCCGAGCGTGACTCCCAGCGGTAGGAGTATCCACTGCTCGCCGAACAGGAAACCAACCCCGAACGCCACCGCTGTGATGCCCAGGAACACTCCGATCATCAACGGCAGCAGGACCTTGTCCTCGCGGCGCTGGATGTTGAAGGCCTCGAGGACCTGCGCGCGGCGCTGCTTGGAGGCGGCGCGGGCCTCCTGCTTGGCGGCTTTCGCCGCTTCTTTGTCCTTAGTCCCAGAGGCGGGCTTTGGGGGCGGTTTGGCGGGCATGGCTCATAGGATACGTGCAGATCACCGTTGCCTGGATACCCGCTTGCCACGATGTTCGACGGCCTGCGCGTAAAGCCGGCCGGCCCGGTAGGACGATCGGACCAGCGGTCCGGCCAACACCCCGGCGAAACCCATCAGCTCGGCGGCGTGAGCGCGCTCGACGAACTCCTCCGGCGGGATCCAGCGCACCACCGGGTGGTGCCGAGCCGAGGGCCGGAGGTACTGGGTGATGGTGAGCAGCTCGCATCCCGCGGCATGCAGGTCGGCCATCGCGGTGGTGACCTCATCGGCCTCCTCGCCAAGACCCAGGATCAGGTTGGACTTAGTGACCAGGCCCGCGTCGCGGGCGGCCCGCAGCACGTCCAGGGACCGGTCGTAACGGAACGCCGGTCGGATCCGCTTGAAGATTCTCGGCACTGTCTCCAGGTTGTGCGCCAACACCTCGGGTGCGGCGTCGAACACCTCGCGCAACTGCTCGGGACGGCCGGTGAAATCCGGGATGAGCATTTCCACCCCGGTGCCGGGGTTGAGTGCATGGATCTGCCGGACGGTCTCGGCGTACAACCAGGCGCCGCCGTCGGGCAGATCATCCCGGGCCACCCCGGTCACCGTCGAGTACCGCAGTCCCATCGCCTGTACCGATTCGGCGACCCGGCGTGGCTCGTCGCGGTCCAGCGGGGCGGGGCGGCCGGTATCGATCTGGCAGAAGTCGCAGCGCCGGGTACATTGCTCGCCGCCGATGAGGAAGGTGGCCTCCCGGTCCTCCCAGCACTCGTAGATATTGGGGCAGCCGGCCGCCTCGCATACCGTGTGCAGGCCCTCCCTGCGCACCAGGCTCTTGAGCTCGCGGAACGACGGTCCCATCGTGGCCCGGATCCGGATCCACGGCGGTTTGCGCTCGATCGGGGTTGCGCTGTTGCGGACCTCCAGACGCAGTAGCCTACGGCCGCTGGCATCGGATCCTGGCGCTGCCGAGTTCACGAGCGCCACCCTACGCGGGGTCCGGTGTCACACCGGTCAGCTCCGCGGTACGTTCCCAGAGCAGCCCGGCGGTGTGCTCGTTGCGGGCGGCCGCGCTCGCTGCCACCCGGCCAGGAGCCCCGCGGGTCTGTCCGAGACTGGACGGGCCGAAGTACTCCCCGCCGCGGACGTCAGCCGCGGTGGCGGCGTAAAGCTGCGGCAGCGCACCTGCGGCGACGCTCTGGGAGATCAGCTTGTTGCCCCACCGTACGACCTGGACAAACGGCGCTGGCAAGTGCATCCGGGTGGTGGTGCTCGCCAGCTCCGTGTAGGTGAGGCCGGGGTGGGCAGCGACTGCGAACAGGTTCCGTCCGAGGCCCCGAGCCCGCCGGTCTAGCTCGAAAGTGAACAACAGGTTGGCCAGCTTCGACGCGCTGTACGCGGCGACCGGGCCGTATCGGCGCCGCTCGAAGTTCAGATCGTCGACGTCCAGCCCGCCGCCACGGTGCGCGAGACTGGACACCGTGACAACCCGGGCGCCGGGGACCAGAGCGGGCGCCAGCAACCAGGTCAACGCGGCATGCCCGAGGTGGTTGGTGCCGATCTGCAACTCGAAGCCGTCTGCGGTGAGCCGCGGCGGCGACGCCATCACGCCGGCGTTGTTCATCAGCACGTCCAGCCGATCGCCGGTGATCGTGCGGACCTCGTCGGCGGCTTTTCGAACTGAGGTGAGGTCAGCCAGATCGAGCTGGATCAGCGTGGCATCCGCTCCGCCGGACTTGGCCCGCACCCGCTCCACCACCGCTCGCCCGCGTTGCTGATCGCGGCAGGCCATCAGCACCGTTGCGCCGCGCCCGGCGAGCACCAAGGCGGTCTGCAGACCCAGCCCCGAGTTGGCCCCGGTGACGAGCACAGTGCGGCCAGCCTGATCGGCGACATCGGCCGCACTCCATCCGCTCACCGCTGAACCTTCCCTGGTGTCCGTGACCATGGGGTTCCGTGACCATGGGGTGGCGACGGTTGTGAACGCGAGGTTACGCCGGTCATCGGTATGTATCGGCTATTGCAGGGCAGCTCCCAGCGCCGCCGGCAGGGTCGAATGCTGGAAGGGGTAGCGGTGTCTGCGCAGTGCCGCAGGCACAGCGCGCTGACCCATCAGCACCATCTCGTCCACCAGTTCTGCACCGCGGGCCAGGCGCAGCGCGAAACCAGGCACCACCAGCAGCGTAGGGCGGTGCATCGCCTCGCCTACCGCTTTGGTGAACTCCTCGTTGGTCACCGGGTCTGGACCGCTGAGATTAACCGGGCCGGACACCTCGTCGTGTTCCAGCGCGAAGCGGATCGCACCCACCTCATCGTCCAGCGAAATCCACGGCATGTACTGCGCTCCGCTGCCCAGCCGGGCACCCAGACCGACCGCGAACAGCGGTTTGAGCTGGCCCATCAAGCCGCCGGACGGGGAGATCACCAGGCCGGTGCGCAGCCGCACAACCCGCGCCCCGGCCCGCTGCGCGGCCGCCGTGGCCGCTTCCCAGTCCCGGCACACCTGAGCGAGAAACCCCGCACCCACCGGTGCGGTCTCGTCGACCTCGCGGTCTCCGGTGTCGCCGTAGTAACCCACCCCGGAAGCGTTGAGCAGCACCGGAACCCGATGCTCGGCGACCGCGGTGGCGAGTACCTCGGTGGGCGGGATCCGGCTGTCTCTGATGGCCTGCTTGACCTCCCCGGACCAGCGCCGATCGGCCATCGCCGAGCCGCACAGGTTGACTACTGCGTCGACGCCGTCCAGCGTGCCGGCGTCCATTGTTGCCGCCGACGGGTCCCAGGCCCGCTCGTCCGGGCCGCGCGGCCGGCCTCGCACCAGCCGCAGCACCTCATGACCGGCTTGGCGCAGCTGCCGCACCAACGCGGTACCGATGACACCCGACGACCCCGCAATCGCGACGCGCATGGGCAGATCCTCTCGGTCTACCGCCGACCCCGCGACCCCAGGTCGGTTCCGCCGGCCAAGGCAAGAGCTCGGAAACCCCCGAGCTCAACGGCAGCGCTGTGGCAGACGGTCCGGACAGCTCTCCGGTTGAGCTCGGGAGGCTGAGAGCGCAGGCGCTAGAGACCCAGTTCACGT
This sequence comes from Pseudonocardiales bacterium, assembly GCA_003244055.1. Taxonomy (GTDB): domain Bacteria; phylum Actinomycetota; class Actinomycetes; order Mycobacteriales; family Pseudonocardiaceae. The sequence goes on from QHBZ01000172.1 coordinate 5,888, forward strand.
TCGAAACCGGCGCCGGTGAGCCGCTGCTTGATGGTGTTAAGGAATCGGGCGGCGTCGGCTCCGTCGACGAGCCGGTGATCATAGGACAGCGCCAGGTAGATGATCGAGCGAACCGCGATCGTGACGCCGTCCTCGCCGGCGAGGACGACTGGTCGCTTGACCACACTGCCTGTACCGAGGATCCCGACCTGCGGTTGCAGGATGATCGGTGTGTCGAACAGCGCCCCCCGCGAGCCGGTGTTGCTGAGGGTGAATGTGCCGCCGCTCATCTCATCCGGGGTGATCTTGTTCGTCCTGGTCCGCTCCGCAAGGTCGGCAATCCGGCGGGCCAGCCCGGCGATGTTGAGATCACCCGCGTCGTGGATCACCGGCACGAGCAGGCCGCGCTCGGTGTCCACGGCTATACCGAGATGCTCCGCGGCGTGGTAGGTGATTTCGCCCCTATCGGTGTCGATCGAGGCATTGACCTTCGGATGCTCCTTGAGCGCCTCGACGGTGGCTAGGGCGAAGAACGGCAGGAACGACAGCTTGGCGCCCTCTCGCGCTTCGAAGTCCCGCTTGGCCCGATCGCGCAACCGGGCGAGACGGGTGATGTCAGCCTCCACCACAGTCGTGAGCTGCGCGGAAATCTGGAGCGACTCGACCATCCGCTTGGCGATGACGCTGCGCATCCGGGACATCTTCTCGGTTCTGCCGCGCGGATCGGAGGCTGCCGCCGGTAGCTGCGCGGAGGGCGACGTCACGGCGGGTGGCGGCTGCTGCGGTTCCTGGGCGGCCGGCGGTTGCTGCGGCGCAGCCGGCTGGGGCTCGGGCGTTTCGACTGCAGCAAGCACGTCCTGCTTCCGGATCCGGCCACCGACCCCGGTGCCCTGCACGATCGACAGGTCAATCCCGTGCTCGGTCGCGAGCTTGCGCACCAGCGGGGTGACATACGGCACGCCGCTCGCCACCCCGTCGGATCCGCTGAACCCTGACACCGGGGCACGGTCGGCAGGCTCGTCTGGCTCGGCGCTTTGTCGGGGCTGCTCCGGCGTGATTGGCGGCGACGGGGGCTCGCTCTGTCCGTCGCTGTCGCCCACCGTGGCCAGGGTGGCGCCCACGGCGACCGTCTCGTCTTGCGCAGCGACGATCTCCAGCACGGTGCCTGCAACCGGGGAGGGGATTTCGGTGTCGACCTTGTCGGTGGACACCTCTACGAGAGGTTCGTCCACGGCGACGGTGTCACCGACCTGCTTGAGCCACCGCGTCACGGTTCCCTCGGTGACGCTCTCACCCAGCGCGGGCATCGTCACGGGTGTCCTGGAACCCGCGGCGGGCGAGGAAGGCGGTGTGGCTGGCCGCTGCGATGGTTGCACCGGCTGGGTGCGGCTGGCTGGCTGCTCGGACTCAGCCGGCTGGGTCTTGGACGGCTGGGTCTTGGACGGCTGGGTCCTGGTCTGATCAGCGGGGTCACCGATCACGGCGAGCTCCGCGCCGACCTCGACGGTCTCGTCCGCAGGCACAACGATCCGCTGCAGCACGCCGGCCGCCGGCGAGGGAATCTCGGTATCGACCTTGTCGGTGGACACCTCGACCAAAGGCTCGTCCACCTCAACGGTGTCACCTTCGTGTTTGAGCCAGCGGGTCACCGTTCCTTCGGTGACGCTCTCGCCCAGCGCAGGCATCGCAACGGAGTACGCCATCTGTTGCCTCGACTCCCTCGTCTTCCGTAGGTAATCGTCAGCCGTGCGCGTGCAGCGGCTTGCCGGCTAGGGCAAGGTGCGCCTCACCGAGCGCCTCGTTCTGCGTGGGGTGGGCATGCACCAGCGCAGCGACGTCCTCCGGGTACGCGTCCCAGTTGACGATCAGCTGGGCCTCGCCGACCAGCTCGCCGACTCGATCGCCAACCATGTGCACTCCCACCACCGGACCGTTCTTGGCGCGTACCAACTTGATCGCGCCCTTGGTCTGCAAGATCTGGCTGCGACCGTTGCCAGCCAAGTCGTAAATGATCGTCTCGATCTCTCCGTGGCGGTCCTTGGCCAGCGCCTCGGTGAGCCCGACCGAAGCCACCTGCGGCTCGCAGTAGGTCACCCGCGGAATACCGTCCTCGTCGATCGGAGCCGGAGCACCCCCAGCGATGTCCTCGGCGAGGAAGATGCCCTGGGCGAACCCGCGGTGGGCGAGCTGTAGCCCGGGCACGATGTCTCCCAGCGCGTAGACCCCCGGAAGGTTGGTGCGCAGCCGGTCGTCGGTGAGCACGAAACCCCGGTCCATCTGCACACCGGCCTCCGCGTACCCGGCGTCCGCGGTATTCGGCCCCCGGCCCACGGCCACCAGCAGCAGATCGGCCTCGAACTGCTCCCCGGACTCCAGACTCACGGTGACTCCGGAATCGGACTGGGTCGCACCCGTGAACCGAACTCCGGTCTTGAACGTGATGCCGCGCCGGCGAAAAGCTCGCTCCAGTTGTTTGGAACAGAAATCGTCCTCGGCGGGCACGAGGCGGGGCAACGCCTCGACGACGGTCACCTCGGCGCCGAAAGAGCGCCACACGCTGGCGAACTCGACTCCGATGACACCGCCGCCCAACACCACCACGCGCTGCGGGACGTAGTCGAGGTTCAGCGCCTGATCGCTGGTGATGAACCGCCCGCCGATCTCCAGGTCGGGTAGGGACTTGGCATAGGAACCGGTAGCCAGCACGACGCTGCGCCCGGTGTAACGCTGCCCATCGACATCGACGGCGTTGGGTGCGACGAATTTGCCGGTGCCCTCGACGTAGCGGATCCCTCGGGAGGACACCAACCCCTGCAGGCCCTTGAACATCTTGGCGACGACGCCGTCTTTGTACTTGTTGACGCCCCCCATGTCGATGCCCTCGAGCGCGGTCTTCACCCCGAACTGATGGCCGTCCCGAGCAGTGTCGGCTACCTCAGCAGCCTGCAGCAGCGCCTTGGTGGGGATGCAGCCACGGTGCAGGCAGGTGCCACCCAGCTTGTCCTTCTCCACCAGGACCACCGACAGACCCAGCTGGGCAGCTCGCAGCGCGCAGGCGTAACCGCCCGAGCCGCCACCGAGGATCACCAGATCGGCGGTGCTTGCTGAAGGCTCTGTCACTGAGACGCTCCTTAAGCAGACGTCGGTGAAGGATTGGCCCGCCACGGCTATCTTGTCACTCAAGGAGCTTCAGCACCCCGGCGGCGATCAGCCTTGTTCGGCGATGTCGGCGAGGACCGCGGCCAGGGTGCGCACCGGTACCCCGGTGCCGCCCTTGCCGGTGTATCCCCATGGCGAGCCGGTGTTGTAGGCGGGACCGGCGATGTCCAGATGCGCCCAGGGGATGTCATCGGCGACGAACTCGGACAGGAATACGCCGGCGGTGAGCATGCCGCCCCAGCGGTGGCTCGCCACGTTGGCGATGTCCGCGAGCTTGGAGTCCAGGTCGGATCGCAGGTGTTCGGGCAGCGGCATCGCCCACCCGTTCTCCCCGACTTGCTGGGAGATCGTGGTGATCCGGTCGCGGAACTCCGGCGTACCCATGATCCCTGGTGTGCGGCTGCCCAGTGCGACGATTTGCGCGCCGGTGAGGGTCGCGGTGTCGATGATGTAGTCCGGGGCGTCCTGCGCCGCGCGGACCAGTGCGTCAGCGAGGATCAACCGCCCCTCGGCGTCGGTGTTGAGCACCTCGACCGTGGTGCCGCCGTACATGGTGAGGACGTCGCCGGGCCGGTAAGCGGTGGCCGAGGGCATGTTCTCGGCCATCGGCACGGTGGCGATCACCTCCACCGGGAGTTCCAGCCGGGCGGCGAGCACTGTGGTGACGACCACGGCGGCCGCGCCTGCCATGTCCATGGTCATCTCTTCCATCTTCGCTGCCGGCTTGATCGAGATGCCGCCGGTGTCGAAGGTGACTCCCTTACCGACCAGGGCCACCTTCGCTCTCGGCGCGGCCGGAGCGTAATGCAGCCGGACCAGCCGCGGCGGGCGAGACGAGCCGCCGCCGACCCCCAGGATGCCGCCGTACCCGTCGCGCTGCAGTGCCGTCTCATCGAGCACCTCGGTGCTCAGACCGGCCGCCTGGGCCATCGTCACGGCGCGTTCGGCGAACGAGGCTGGATAGAGGTCGTTGGGCGGCGTGTTCACCAGGTCGCGCGCCGCCGCAACCGCTTCGGCGATGGCGATGGCCCGGCCAAGGTCCGCTATCGCCCCAGCGTTGCCGGCCGAGGGCACCGACAGGTCCATCTGACCCAGCGGCCCGTCGCCGTTGCGGGACCGGTAGACGGTGAATGTGTAGCTGCCCAGCGCGGTGCCCTCAGCGGCGGCGGCCAGGTCCACCCGGGACAACGTGGTGACGGCTCGAGCGGTGCCCGACAGCGCACGAGATGCCGCGCCAGCCGCTCGGCGGACCTGCTCGCTGGTGGGCTGGCCATCGACCTCGCCGAGGCCGGTGGCGACCAGCAGCGGAGCACTGATGGCTCCGCGCGTGGGTACCTTGATCACCTCGTCAGCCTTACCTCGGGCACCCAACATGGCGAGCAGGTCGGTGAGGGCACCGTCGAACGCCCTGTCGACATCTTCGTTGCCGGGCAGGAGTCGGGGACCCTCATCGCTGGACATGGTCCCCACCACAAGGGCATCGACGGTCGCGGTGCTCACCGAGGCGTCGGTGAGGCGCAGCGTCGGGGTGGTCAAGGTGATCTCCTCGAGAGGATCGGACTGCATCGGGTGCGGGGCGATGTACCAGTAGAGGTAGCGTTCCATAGCCGTGAGTACCGACCTGCACCGCGGACCCCTGCACGCCTCGCATTTCGAGGTCGGCGCCACCCTGGGAGCGTTCGGCGGATGGGAAATGCCGATCAGCTACCCCGGCGGAGGCGTCGTAGCGGAGCACATTGCAGTGCGGGAGGCAGTCGGTGTGTTCGACGTCACCCACCTGGGCAAGATCAGCATCATCGGTCCGGGAGCCGCGGAGTTCGTCAACTCATGCTTCACCGCAGACCTGGCCAAGATCCACCCAGGGCAGGCCCAGTACACCTTGTGCTGCGCCGACGACGGCGGAGTGGTGGACGACCTCATCGTTTACCTGGTCGGCCCGGACGAGGTGTTCTGCGTGCCGAATGCCGAGAACTCGTCGGAGGTCGGTCGCCGGCTGGCCGCCGCGGCGCCCCGGGCAGTGCGGGTAATCGACCAGCAACAGCAATACGCGGTCCTGGCCGTGCAGGGACCCCGCTCGGCTGAGTTACTCGCTGCGGTGGGATTGACCTTCGCCAGCATGGACTACATGGGCTTCGCCGACGTCGACCACGAGGGCGTGGCACTGCGCGTGGGTCGCACCGGCTACACCGGCGAGCGCGGCTACGAGCTGTTGCCGTCCTGGGCGCATGCGCCTGCCCTATGGGAGCCGCTGCTCGCCGCCGCCGGCCCGCTCGGTGGTCGAGCGTGCGGTCTCGGCGCCCGCGACACCCTGCGCACTGAGATGGGCTACTCGCTGCACGGCCAGGACCTGGGCGGCGACATCACCCCGCTTCAGGGTGGTGTCTCGTGGGCGATCGGCTGGGGCAAGCCGGCCTTCTGGGGACGGGAGGCATTGCTCGCCGAGCGAGAGCGCGGTCCGTTGCGAAGGCTGCGCGGCCTGCGCGCAACCGGACGCGGGGTGCCGCGGCCGCACATGGCAGTGCGGTCCACGACGGGTGCGTTGTTGGGGGAGACCACCTCAGGGACCTTCTCCCCGACGCTGAGCACCGGTATCGCCCTGGCGCTGCTCGATCCCGGTATACGAGCTGGGGACCGCGTCGAGGTTGAGGTACGGGGCCGGGCGCTGCCCTGCGAGGTCAGCACACCGCCGTTCGTGCCTTCCCACGTGCGCTGAGCGCCATCCGAGCGCCTACAGCTCAGGCCCGCGACGTTGCCGCGTGTGGGCAGGACCACCCACAGTAAAGTAGTGGGACGTCCTACCATTCTTGGGCACGACGGGATACCGTGCTGGTCATGAGCGCCGCGCCACTGTTCACCCGGCTGCCGCACCCTGCTCCGACGCCGCCGCAACAGCGAGCGGAGATACTCGCAGCGCCAGGTTTCGGTCGATACTTCTCCGACCACATGGTCGACATCTGCTGGACCGCCGGCCGCGGCTGGCACGACCTGCAGATTGGCCCCTACCGGCAGCTTGTGATGGACCCGGCCAGCATGGTGCTGCATTACGGGCAGGCGATATTCGAAGGCCTCAAGGCCTACCGGCAGCCATCCGGCACGGTGGCCTGCTTCCGGCCCCTGGCCAACGCCGCCCGGCTCCGCTCCTCGGCCCGCCGGTTGGCGATGCCAGAGCTGCCTGATGAGCTGTTCCTCGGTTCACTGCGTGAACTGGTGCGGGCCGACAACGACTGGGTGCCGGCCGCCGGCGGGGAGGAGTCCCTGTATCTGAGGCCGATGCTGTTCGCCACCGAGGTGAGCCTCGGCGTGCGCCCCGCGGCCACGTACCGGTACCTGCTCATCGCCTCCCCGGCCGGCCCGTACTTCCGCGGCGGCCTAAAGCCGGTCAGCGTGTGGCTGTGCAGCGAATACGTCCGGGCCGCGCCGGGAGGTACCGGGGCCGCCAAGTTCGCCGGGAACTACGCCGCATCGCTCCTGGCCCAGCAGCAAGCCGCTGACAAGGGCTGCGACCAAGTCGTGTGGCTGGATGCGGTGGAGCGGCGCTGGGTTGAGGAAATGGGCGGGATGAACCTCTACTTCGTCTTCGGTGAGGGCAGCCAGGCCCGGTTGGTGACCCCGGAGCTGACCGGCGCCTTGCTTCCAGGGATCACCCGCGATTCCCTGCTCACCCTGGCCAAGGACCACGGGCTCAGCGCCGAAGAGCGACGGATCTCCACCGAGGAGTGGGAGAAGGGCGTCCAGACCGGGGACATCTCGGAGGTATTCGCCTGCGGCACAGCCGCGGTGATCACGCCGGTCGGGCGGGTCGCGCACGCCGGTGGAGAGTTCACCATCGGCAGCGGCACACCGGGCCCCATCACCACTGCGCTGCGTGCCTCTCTCACCGCAATCCAACGCGGCGCCGCCCCCGACTCGCACAGCTGGATGGTCTCCGTCACCTGACGCCGCACCGCGATCAGCCCACCGCGCAGATGGCGAGGATCACGGTGGTGGTCAGCTCAGCGGCGGCGCCTAGTACGTCGCCGGTGACACCGCCGAATCTGCGGTGGGTGTGTGCCGACGTCGCGACGACGACCAGTGCGGCGGCGGCGACCGCTAGCGTGCCTTGCCAGGGCCGTCCGGGGACGGCTACCAGGCCAGCGGCCAGCAGGATCGCCGACCATGCCACTGCGACGGTGGGCGGCTGGCTCCCGGCCACCGTCGCTCCCATGCCGGCGGCCCGGGCTGCTGGCACCCCGATCCGGGCGCACCAGCTGAACGCGGCCCGCCCCGCGACCAGGGCGAGCACCACGGGAACCGGTCGGCCGGTCCCGGCGAGCGCCCCCAGCGCGGCGGCCTGCGTGGTGAGCACCAGTACCAGTGCGATCACTCCGAACGGCCCGGTCGCTCCGTCGCGCATCACCTCCAGTGCCCGCTGCGGGCCGCCGTAGCAACCCAACCCGTCAGCGATGTCAGCCAGCCCGTCGAGGTGCATCGCCCGAGTCAGCCCGGCCAGCGCCGCTACCACGACCGATCCGGCCAGCAGCGACGGAGTGCCTACCGCGTGCAGCGCGGTCAACAGCCCCACGGCCAGCAAGCCCAACCCGGCGCCCACCAGCGGCGCCCAATAGAGCGCCTGGCGGGTTACTGCCCGATCCACCTCGATGGGCGTACCGGCCGGCACGATGGTCAACCAGGACAGCGCGAGTCGCAACCCACTGATCACCCCGTGGGCAACGGCGCACCTGCCGGTCCGGCGACGCCGGCGTCGGCGAAGGTGGCCATCTCGGCGAGCACCCGTACCGCCATCTGCACCAGTGGCAAGGCGGCCACCGCTCCCGAACCCTCACCCAACCGCATTCCCAGATCGAGGATGGGGGTCAACTCCAGATGTTCCAGCGCCAGGGTGTGCGCGGGCTCCACCGACCGGTGCCCGGCCGCCCACCACTGCCGCGCTCCCGGCGCGAGTTCCTCGGCAAGCATCGCCGCCGCGCCGACGACGACGCCGTCGAGGATCACCGGGGTGCGCCGGACCGCAGCCTGAGCCAGGAAGCCGGCCATTGCCGCGATATCGGCACCGCCAGCGGTGCGCATCAACGCGAGAGGATCACTGACCAGCGGGCGGGCCCGGCGCAATGCGTCGCGGATCGCCGCGGTCTTGCGCATCCAGCCGGGGTCGTCGATCCCAGTGCCCCGGCCCACGACCGCCACCGGTTCGGATCCGGTGAGCGCCGCGACAAGTACCGCGGCGGGAGTGGTGTTGCCGATCCCCATGTCGCCCGCGATCAGTAGGTCGGCGCCTCGGTCTACCTCCTCGTCGGCGATCGTCACCCCGGCATCCAATGCCTGGATCACCTCCGCGTCGGTCAGCGCGTCCTGCAGATGGATGGCGCCGCTGCCGCGGCGCACCTTGTGTCTGGTGACCAGCGGCGGTCCGGCATCAGTGGCCGGGTCGCAGTCCACCGCCACGTCAACCACCCGTACCGATGCCCCGGCCACCGCGGCGAGCACGTTCACCGCCGCCCCACCGCTGAGGAAGTTGCCCACCATCTGCTGGGTGACCTCGCTGGGATAGGCGGAGACTCCGTGCGCGGCGATGCCGTGGTCCCCGGCGAAAACCACGACCTGTGGACGGACGAACGGGTGCGGTGGGCAGGCGCCCTGGCAGGCGGTCGCCCACACTCCCAGCTCCTCCAGCCGACCCAACGAGCCCGGTGGTTTGGTCAACTGCTCATGGCGAGCCACCGCTTCTCGGTGGGCTTGCTGGTCGGGTGGCGTGATGCTGGGGAACTGCACTCGTACTCCTGGATGCTCGAGGTCCGTCGCCTGGCCATCCTTCCTCATCCATCTTGATTACCGGCACCTTGATTGCCTGCGGTGCCGGTCAGCGCAGCTTGACTGTCAGTCCGGCCACCACGAGCAAGACCTCGTCGCACACTGCGGCGAGCTCACCGTTTAGCGCACCCAGCTCGTCGCGGAACAGCCGCCCCGCGCGGGTCGACGGTACGACGCCAAGCCCGACCTCCGCGCTGACCAGCACCAGCCGGACCGGGCAAGCCGCTACCGCCGACACCAGTTCGGCGCACCGCGCGCGGCAGGCCCGCACCGGCTGCGGGCTGCCCTCCCAGGCTTGCGCGTCGTCGAGCTCGCCGGTCAGCCACGTGGCAATGTCGTCAACCAACACCGGGACCCCACAGGCGACGCGCAGGACGGCGGGAAGGTCGGTCGGCTCAACGGTGTGCCAGCTTTGCGGCCTGCGGGCCACGTGCGCGGAGATCCGCGCTTCCCATTCATAGTCATTGGGGTGGTGCCGGGCGGTTGCCAGGTATTCCACCCGCGCATCGTCCAGCAGTCCCTCGGCATGGGCGGACTTGCCTGAGCGCGCACCACCCAGCACCAGCGTTCGCACCCGCCAGACGCTACCGTCAGTCGCCCCAGATCGACCGGAGCAGGCGGGAGTGTGCGATGGCCCTGAGTTGGCGGTACCAGGATCTGGCCGGCGGCCACGCACCCGGCCCGGACATCACCTTCGACGACCAGACCGACGCCGAACAGTGGCTCAGCGGTGAATGGCATGATCTGCTCGACGGGGGCGTTGCGGCGGTGACCCTGCTCGACGGGGAGTCGGTCGTTTACGGCCCGATGAGCCTGCGCCCGTAGTCAGCGATGGGCGGTCCTGCGCGGGCACCGGCTAAGGGATCGGGTCCCCGCGTTCGATCCGAGGCTTGGGCACCCGCAACCGGCGCAGCTGGGTCGCTCGGGTCATCGCATAAAACCCCAGACTCGTTCCGGACTCCGACGCGTTGGGGAACCGTTCGCGGACACGACGCGTAACGGTCCGGCCCAGCAGCACTCCCTCGACGATGATGGCAAGGAGCATCGCCATCGACACCAGCGACACATACTGTTGCACTATCGGCGCGGGCACCAGGATCACCACAATCACCAGCAAGGCCAGCGGCATGAACGCGCCAGCGAGGTGCCGCCGAGAATCCACCAGATCCCGCACGTAAGCCTTGACCGGGCCGCGGTCGCGAGCCAGCAGGTATTTCTCGTCGCCCGCCAGCATACGTTCCCGGCGGTCCGCCGCGGCGTTGCGGCGTTCTGCCTTGGACCCACGCATCCGGCGTAACGCTTCGCGCTGAGTACGCGGTGGGGGAGGCGCCGGACCGCGCTTGCGTCCCTCAGCCTCCCGGCGGCTGGGGGTGGGCCTGCCCTTGCCGACGTTGCGGGCTCGCTGGCCGACGTCATCCGGGTCGGCCTCGGTCTCCACCGCTGGCTCCGGCTCGGGATCGGTGGCTCCGGAGCCGGAGTTGCCGCGCAGGAACCTCACGGTGACCAGCCTATGCCACGGACCGGGCCAGCCTTAGCCATGGACTGGGTAAGCCTTCATCTGCTGGGGAGGGTGACGAACGTGGAGTGTGCCACCATGGAGGCGCGGAATCACCCGTCGGTTGCGGGCGTTCGCGTAGTGTAGGAACACCCGTCCATGCCGAGCGCCGATCCCAGGGAGAGTCATGACCGTCGAGAACATCGTTGGCACCGAGGTGTCCACTCACGGTGTCGAGCTCACCACCGCTGCCGCCGCCAAGGCGAAGGCGCTGCTCGACCAGGAGGGCCGCAGCGACATGCACCTACGCATCGCGGTGCAGCCCGGTGGTTGTGCCGGACTTCGCTACCAGCTCTTCTTCGATGAGCGCTCGCTGGACGGCGACGCCATGCGGGACTTCAATGGTCTTGGCGTCGTCGTCGACCGGATGAGCGTGCCCTACCTGCAGGGCGCTGTGATCGATTTCGTCGACACGATCGAGAAGCAGGGCTTCACCATCGACAACCCCAACGCTGGTGGTTCCTGTGCCTGCGGGGACTCTTTCAACTGACGAGGGTTGACCAGGCTTGCCTGCCGAGGTCCCGTGCCCGGTGCAAACCGCGCTGGTGCACGGGAGCGGCAGACGCTAGACGTGCACGGGGTAGCGCGGTTGTGGCACAACCGGAACGATCCGTCGCTCGATGAAGATGCCGTGCCAGAGCATGAAGATCAGCAAGGCCCAGATCCGCCTGCTGTGATCTCGTGGACCCGCGCGGTGCTCGTCGAGCATCCGGTGGACGGCGGCGAGGTCAAGGAATTCCGCGGTGGCCGAGTCGTCGACGATGCCGCGGGCCCAGTCGTGCAGGTCGTTGCGTAGCCAGTGCCGGATCGGCACCGGGAAACCCAGTTTGGGCCGGTTCAGCACGTGCGCGGGCACTATGTCGCGCAGCGCCTGGCGCAGGGCGTACTTGGTTGTGTCGCGAGTGATCTTCTCGCCCAGCGGGATGGTGGCTGCCACCCGGAAAACCTCCGGGTCGAGGAAGGGCACCCGCAGCTCAAGCGAGTTGGCCATGGTCACCTTGTCGGCCTTGACCAGGATGTCGCCACGCAGCCAGGTGAACAGGTCCACGTGCTGCATGCGAGCAACCGGGTCCCAGCCGGTCGAGGCGGCGTAGTGGTTCGCGGTGATATCGGCGTGGGTGATAGTCGGGTCGTAGCCGCGTAGCACCCCACGCAGCTGGTCGTCCCGGAAGATCCGGGCGTTTCCGTAGTAGCGCTGCTCCAGTGTCAACGCGCCCCGACGCAGGAGGTCCTTGCCGCGAACGCCGTCCGGGATCCGCGTGGAGATGCGCCCCAACGTTCGGCGCAGCCCGCCGGGCACTTTTTCGAATGCGGCCAGCGACAGCGGCTCCCGGTAGATCGTGTAGCCGCCGAACAACTCGTCGGCTCCCTCTCCGGACAGCACTACCTTGACGTGTTCCCTCGCCTCCCGAGCGATGAACCACAGCGGCACCAGCGCGGGATCGGCCACCGGATCGTCGAGGTACCACACGATCAGTGGCAGCGCATCCGCCAGTTCGGTGGCCGAGACGGTGCGGACCACGTGCCGTACTCCGATCGCGGCCGCCGACTCCGCGGCCACGTCCACCTCGGAGTAGCCGGCTCGCTCGAAGCCGGTGGTGAAGGTGATCAGATCCGGATTGTGTTCGCGGGCCAGCGCAGCGATGGCGGTGGAGTCGATCCCACCGGAGAGAAATGCGCCAACGGTGACATCAGCCCGCATGTGTTTGGCGACCGAGTCCCGCAGCGCCGAGGTGATGTCGTCATGCAACCTCCGCGTATCGGCCACCGACCGGATGTGACGGGGCCGGAAATCGGGATGAAAGTAGCGTTCGGTGACCAATTCGCCACCCGGGGCGACGGTGAACGAAGTGCCGGACTCGATTCGCGTGATGCCGGTGTGCAGGGTTGCCGGCTCGGGCACGTACTGCAGGGTCAGGTAGTGCTGCAGTGCCAGTCGGTCCAGCTCGGCAGCCACTCCCAGCGACGGCGCCAGTTCAAGCAGGCTCTTCTTTTCGCTCGCGAACCCTATCCCACCCGGTCCGGAGCAACTGAACAGCGGTTTGATACCGAAGGGATCCCGCGCACCGAAGGCGACCCGGAGCTGGGTGTCCCAGATAACGAACGCGAACATTCCCCGGAGTCGCTGTACGGCGGTCGGCCCGAGGTGGTGGTATGCGGCGAGAACGACCTCGGTGTCACCTTCGGTCACGAACTTCGCCTGGTAGGGCTCGCGTTGCAGTTCCTGACGGAGTTCGAGGTAGTTGTAGATCTCCCCGTTGAACAGGATGGTGTACCGCAGCGGCGCATCCGGCGGGCCCCAGCGCAGCGGCTGGTGCGAGTGGTCGAGATCAATGATGGACAGGCGGTTGAAGCCGAGCACCACGTCAGCGTCGTGCCAGGTCCCGGTCTCGTCGGGTCCGCGATGCCGCTGGCAGCGCAGCGCAGCGGTCACGTCCGCCTCCCGCTGCGCCGCGTCCTGCTGCGCCGTCAGTAGTCCCAGCAACCCGCACACGCGTTCCGCCCTTCTCGTCAGGGACCCGTCACTCAGCCAGCAGGGCAACGGCGGCCCAGTATGACGTTAGGTCGCCGAACCATGCGCCCCGGGCGAGCTCTAGCGGCCTCGCTGGTTTAGGCTCCAAGTAGTGGGATGCCTGGCCGCATCGGGCGACGAGGAGGAACGAAGCGTGATCGGTGTGGTCCGCTCCCGAGTGGTTCGACTACTGAAGGTGTCCGCGCTCGCCGGGATGGTTGCCTTCTTGTCCAGCGGGTGCTCGGTATATCAGGTGTTCGCGTTCGGGTGGCCGGAGGGGATCACTCCACAGGCCGAGCGGATGCGCGACCTGTGGATCTGGGCGACTTTCGCTGCTCTGGTGGTCGGGGCGATTGTCGCGGGCCTGATCGCGTGGACCGTTATCTTCCACCGCAAGAAGTCCGACGATATGCCCCGGCAGACCCAGTACAACTTGCCTCTGGAGATCATCTACACGGTCATTCCATTCGTGATCGTGGCAGTGCTTTTTTACTACACGGTGACAACCCAGAATTTCGTCATCGCCAAAGTCGACAATCCTGATCTGCGAGTAAAAGTGGTCGGTTTCCAGTGGAACTGGGAATTCCAGTACCTCCAGGACAAGCCTGGCAAGGGTGGCAATTACCAGGTCAGGAGGACGGCCGACGGCGAACCGCTGGCCACCGTCGGCTCGTCAAGCACCATCCCGCTGCTGGTGGTGCCAACCAATCGGGTCGTGGAGTACCGGATCGAGTCCACGGACGTGCTGCACTCGTTCTACATCCCAGATTTCCTCTTCAAGCGCGACGTCTTTCCGCGCCCTGAGAAAAACGATACCGACAACGTGTTCCAGACCACGGTTCAGCGGCAAGGCGCCTTTGTCGGCCGCTGCGCAGAGCTGTGTGGCACGTACCACTCGATGATGAACTTCGAACTTCGGGCGTTGCCCCCGGACCTGTTCGATCGGTATCTGGCCCTGCGGGCTCAGACCAACCCCCAGACCCACCGGTCCTACACCGCTGGTGAGGCGCTCGCACAGCTGAACTGCGGGCCACTGTGCGCCCCGGAAGCAGTGACTACCTCCCCGTTCGCCACCGACCGCGGCGTCCGCGAGGTCCGCCAGGCGCGGGAGGGTCACTAACCTTCAGCATCGAACGGTCCGTCTGCAGGTTCGAGAGTGAGGCAGCACCATGAAGGTCGAGGCGCGGATCTTCGAGCTCATCACAGCGTTCTTCTTCCTGTCCGCGGTGATCTACGGTCTGTGGTCACATGGGGAGCCGGTGGGGTCTGTAGCGATAGCATTGACCGGCGGATTGACGCTTATCGTCGGCACCTACTTCCGATTCGTCTCCCGGCGAGTTCGGATGCGGCCGGAGGACAACATCGAGGCCGAGATTTCTGACGGTGCCGGTGAGCTGGGTTTCTTCTCGCCGGGTAGCTACTGGCCGATCGGGATGGCCGGGTCGGCCAGCGTGATCGGGCTCGCGCTGGCTTTCGACCTATGGTGGTTGGTAGCTATCGGCATCGCGCTGATCCTCGGAACGGTCGGTGGCCTGGTGTTCGAGTACCACGTCAGCCCCAGATCAGAGTAAACGGTCGGTCAGTGTCGTGAACTCGACGGCACTGACCTTTTTGTCGACCGAGACGTCCGTGTCGTCGAGTTCACAGAGTGCCCATGGGAGCGGCGTCCAACGGCTGCCGGGCCTGCCCTTTCCGGGCGGCGCAACGGTTAGTCGTTGAGCTGGTGGGGACGGCTGGGCGCCTTTCGTGCGCCATTGGTGCTGCCGTTGGTACTGACCCCGTTGCCCGTCGCGGCGATGTGACGAGCCTTCTCCAGAGCCCTGGTCTGTTCCGCAGGATCTGGCCGAAATGTGGATCCAGGTACCGGAGCTCCAGCCGATCCCAACTGGTTCATCCGCTTGGGTACCCGCGCACCCTGGTAGTCCAGCGGGAGCGGATGACCGTGCTCATCGATTCCGCCTAGAGGTTGGTGAAGTTCGATGAACTCACCATGTGGCAGGCGCTTGATGATGCCCGTCTCGATACCGTGTTCCAGGATCGAGCGGTCGGCACGCTGTAGACCGAGGCAGATCCGGTAGGT
>QHBZ01000173.1:0-1023 GCA_003244055.1 Pseudonocardiales bacterium
GATGTGTATAAGAGACAGGCATGTGGTGCGGCAGCATCATCTGCGTGAAGCGCACGTCGGTGTCGTTGTAGGCGCGCTGCGCCGACACCGACGCAGACGACGAATCAGCGGCAGCGTTGGGAGTGGATGCGTTGGTACCGCAGCCGCCCACCGCCACTCCCATGGCGAGGACCAGGCTAGCGACGGGGATCGTACGACGGATGTGCATGCGAACGGCTCCTTCGGTGTCGGATGCGACCGGGACGTCGAGGAGTCCGTTGCCGCGTGTCAAGACCAGATCAGTGCCGCGACAGTGTCCCCTACTACCTGCGTTTACCCCCACGGAGCACTCGTCAAGCCAGGAACGACGATTTATCTACTAGGAGTTATAGTGGTCGCATACCCTGAAGACCACGACCCCGCCCTGATCAGCCCAGGAGAGGGCAGGACACCACCGCGACCGCGGCCATCAGGGCGGCGCTTGCCAGCGTGGGAAGGGCGACCCCCAGGGCCGCTGCCGTGCCCGAACTGAGCGTCCGTCTCACCCAGCTGCGGTTTGGCCGGTCTCTGGAGAGTGCGTCCAGCCGTAGGGATAGGTAATCCTGAGCCATTCCGAGCGCGTGAGCCGGAGTGCCGTACGCCGACATGGTCAGCAATGCCGCGCGGACCGTCGTCGCGCCGTGCGAGCGAGCGGCGCTGGCGTCGACGGACATCTCGACGAGGGCCCGCACGAGTGCCGGGGAGCGCCGCATGAGAGGCACCCACGGCAATCCTGCGTTGCGGGGAGTCGAGCCACAAGGTCGATCCTGGTGCGGCGGCGGTTCCGGTGAGGATGTGGAGCAAGTCCAGGTGCGTGCGGTGCAGGTACCGCCGCTGCCGCAAGTGCCGCAGCACACCGGCGCCGCTGCGGGCCACGGCGACCGCGCCGATCACGATTCCCAGCAGGCCCGCAACCTCGTCGACCCCAGGAAGTGACCCAGCTGACACGGCAGCCCAGCAATGGTGCACCAGCGTCATGACCCGTCGCGCGGGGCCGTGGCCAGG
>QHBZ01000173.1:1101-2162 GCA_003244055.1 Pseudonocardiales bacterium
GCCGCGGTGCCACCCAGGCTACGAGCAGCGCCCCCACCATCAGCACGAGCGCGACCGTCATCGGCTCTTTCGCTCCCCGAGAGCCCGGCGCAGGATCGTCGACTCGTGCTCTGTTGCTGACCGCGCGAAATGCAGCAGGACACCGTCGGGATCTCCGGTGGAGGCGAGCACCTCGCGCAACGCTCGTGCGGCGGCCTCCTCCCGCCTCTGCGCCGGTCGATACAGGTACGCGCGTCCGCAGCGTTCGCGCTGCACCCAACCCTTGCGGTGCAGGTTGTCCAGCACCGTCATCACGGTCGTGTACGCGAGTGGTTGATCTCCGTCAGAACCTCCCGGACGCTGCGCGGATCCGAGGCGCGCCACAGCACGTCCATGACTGCCGTTTCGAGATCGCCCAGGCCGTGCATGCCGCCCTCCTGGGCTGAGGATACGGGTCCGCCGAGATCACGCTGACGTGACGGCGGTGGGCCGCTGCAACCGGCCGGCCCGGTCAAGGGCGCCGACACCTGCGGCGCAGAGCAGACCGATGCCGGCCAGTGCCAGCCAGGGCAGCGCCGGCAGACCATTGGCCCTGCCCAGGTCTAGTGCGGTGCCGGTGAGCAGGTTCCCGAGCATGATTCCGATCCCGCACACGGTGTTGTAGAGGCCGTAGTGGGTGGCCACCAGCCGGTTGTCCGACAGCGTGACGATGGTGTCCATTTCGAAGGGGAACACGATGATGGTGCCCAGAGCCAGCAGCGCCGCGGAGAGCACCAGCGGTGTCAGCAGCACCACGGTGGGCACGGTTTTGCCGCCTGCAACTGCGGTCGCGGTGGCCAGTGGCGGAAGGAACGCCGCGGCCATCAGACCCAGACCGACCATGAGGCAGCGGCCGGGGCCCCAGCGGTGGCGACACCATGCCGTGATCCGCATCTGCCCGGCGATGGCCAGCAGCCCCGACACCGCGAACAAGGCGGCCACTCCGACGGTCCCAGCCTCGCCGCTTCCGGCCAGACGACGTACCTCCAGCGGAAGCGCGAGGTAGACCTGAAAGGCCAACACATAGCTGCCGATCATCGCAA
>QHBZ01000174.1 GCA_003244055.1 Pseudonocardiales bacterium
GCCCACGGGCTGAATATTTACCAATGAGCGCGGGTTGGAGGCGGGCGTGAACAACATTCCACGCACGATGGCGGCCATGCGGCAACTCGGCATGACCGTGGATGAGGCGTTGTGGTCTATCGGTCGTTAGGATCGTCGCGACATCGCCCACTCTGAGCCGGCGCCGGTCGCCGGGTGAGCATGCCCGCTTCCGCCCGCCCCGTACCAGCGCGGGGATAAGAGGCATCACCTGGCACCAGGTCCGCAGCGAGCTCCTTGGTCTGTTCGCTTGCGCTCGCGCGCACCGATCTAGCGCACGGTTATGCCGGTGGGAACATGACGCCGTTCAACCCGACTCGACTACGCGCACGCGCTGGCGCGAGTCAGCCAGGTACCGCCACGCCGCCTCGGCATCAAGCTGAGCGCCATGGTGGCCGATCGTGGGTACGGTCACCCTACGCGACCGTCTGAGCCGGGAGCCGCCATGGCCGATAACGCACTAACCGCCGTCGCTGACTCGGTGCAGCTCCAGCGCGAGATTGAGGGACCGGGCGGCGGACCAGCCACCCGTGAACAGGTCCAGCGGGCGGTGGACTACTACGCGATTCAATACGCCCGATACACACCGGCCATCCTGGCCGCTGAGATTCACCGGTGCCGCACGATGGTCGTCGACATGCTCGCGCGCGACCAGCGTGAGAACGATCGCACAGAGTTGCGTCGGCTGGCCGGGTGGCTCTCCGCGCAGCTCGGCGATCTGGCCTTCACCCTCTCCGATTACGCGGGGGCACACATCCACCTAGGCACCGGCGCACGACTGGGCGCTATGGTCGGCGACCAGCGGCTAGCTGGGTGGAGCTTGGGTGCACGGTCCATGGTCGCGTTCTTCGGCGACCGCCCAGCCGACGCACTCGATCTCGCCCGCCACGCTGGAGAATACGTCGACACTGCAGTGCAACGTGCCCAGATCACCGCCTGGTGCGAACGCCGCGCGCTAGCCGCACTCGGCCGCGGCGACGACGCCCGTTGTGCGGCCACGGCCGCACAACGCGACATGGACACCGCCGGTCGCGACGAGCCGGGACGCTTCGGATTCGATCGCGCCGAACTCCATCAGCACCTTGCTGAGGCAACCTACGGCTCGGCGACACCAGCGCAGCCCGCCTCCACGCAGGCCACTCCCTGGAGTTAAAGAACCCTGGATCGGGAGGCTGGGCTGCGTCGACAGTGATCCTCGCTCGTGTCCACGCGGCCGAGCACGCCAGCGCCGACGCCAGCGCACTCGCGATCAGCGTGCTGGCACCGTGCCACCCGCCTCCCTGCGGGAAACCACTCGACGTCGACTGACCACTCTGGATGCCGATCTCCTCGGTGAGCATCATCCTGGGCGAACCTCCCGAGATCTGCACGACCGGCTGGAGACGTTGCCCGCCCATATCCCGATTCAACGCACCAGCCCCGAGCCCAACGGACAGTGACCACCCTGTCACCGAGGGTGGTCCTACGCACACCCCCGACCACCTGATCATCTATGCCGCAGGTATTGCTCCAACGCTTCGCGGGCGAGGGCCGAGACGGTCTTGCCCTTCTCGTTCAGCGGCGTCCACGGCCTGCCGGCGCAGCTCTCGACGGTGTTCGCGGGGTCTGTTCGGCTGCCCGCGACCACGCCGGGTTCCTGAAGGGTGGCTGAACGCTTGGACTCGCGGTCACGGATCTTCCGGTTACCCACAGCTACGGACGTCAGGGTCTGGCGGTGTTCCCAACGTGGATGCCGTTACCGGACAACACGCCCCCGTCCGTGATCGTGAAGCAGAAAGGCCTTACATCGTGACCTTCGCAATCGTGCGCTCCGCACTCGAACCCAGTGACCTGCCGCGCAACCACGGGCGCTGTGCCCAGCACGAGCGCCGAGGTTTCCGGGTCGCCCGTGGCGCGGTCCTGACCGCGCTGACCGCCGTCGGTGTGCTCGCCGTGAC
Organism: Pseudonocardiales bacterium; assembly: GCA_003244055.1. Taxonomy (GTDB): domain Bacteria; phylum Actinomycetota; class Actinomycetes; order Mycobacteriales; family Pseudonocardiaceae. The sequence goes on from QHBZ01000174.1 coordinate 1,956, forward strand.
CGGCGTTGCCGGCGCCGCGCCGGCCGGCGCCACTGCGCCCACCAGGCTGTCGGGCGCGCCGCGTTGTGACGATGGGCCGTGGACTGGCGCCGGGGCCTCGGTGGAAGGCAGGCCGTCCGGTTTCGACGCCGGGGACGCCGGTCGAACCTACGTCTGGCACGACAGCGACGGGTGGCACCTGCGGACGACCGATGCCCGCCCAGGCCCGCACCAGTACAGCGGCACCATCACCGCCTCTCCCGGTGCCCGGTTCCTCGACGTCGTCAAGGTGCGATTCGAGCCAGGCGATCGCCTCTGGGTGGACGACCACAACACGGTGCACTATTCGTTCACCACCTACCAGGGCATCGACGGCATCGATTTCAAGGTCAGCGCCTGCGACGGTGACCGTGACCGCGAGATCCTCGGGTTCTTCCTGCAGCGCAACGGGCATGACGACGACCCGAGCACCATCGATCTGGGCGCGGGCCGCCACCACCCCGGTAGCGACCCGTTCACCGTGCACCGCACCGTCTGACCTACCGCGGGTGGGGAGGATGGCCCAGCTCATCCTCCCCACCCGCGGATCGGATCCCGGCACCTGACGGATGAGCGTCAGCGCCGAGTCAAGCCCTGGGGGACACCCCGACCACCCTGATCATCTACGCCGCAGGTATTGCTCCAACGCTTCGCGGGCGAGGGCCGAGACGGTCTTGCCTTCTCGTTCAGCGGCGTCCACCGCTTGCCGGTGCAGCTGATCGGGAATTCGGAAGGTCACCTGTGGGGAATGGGTACTCCCACCCGACAACGACGGGCGACCGGGACGTACTTCGCTCGGCACCACGAGGGTTTTCTCATCCAAGATGTCGGCGAGGGCCCTCTCGACGTACTCCCGTGTCACGCGGTTACCGTGGCGGTCCCGGAGATCCTCACGATCCAGGTCGACGTCGGGGTCGGGGTCGTTGGTGGGCTGATCACTCATAACTGCTCCTCCCTGGCCTGGTCGTAGTAGGGACGGAACTTCGTTTGCAGGTCCTGCACGTGGATGACGAGTAGACAGTCCGGCAGGCGGACCGCGACGACCTCCAGCGCGCGGCCGGTGAGGTCGTCGCCGAAAAACACCAACCGGTCATCGATACCTGGTTCTGGGGCGGGCAGGGTCAGGGTTACCAGGGGATTGTCGATCACATGGCGGGCTCGGCCGGAAGATACTCGGTGCTTGCGCGCCGCTTGGGTGAACCTGACCCGCACCTTCCTAATTATGCACTGCACAATCACCCACCGCAACGACGCTCGTCGGTGTTGGGTCGCGCGACTGTGGGTTGGACGGCTGACTTGGCCGCTAGGCCAGGCTGACCTCGGTCGGGCTGGATTCCTCCGGATGCAGCGCGGCCCGTACGCACAGCGCGCCGCCCTCCAACCGGCCGCGCGGGCGCAATCCGGCGCGGCGTAATACCCGGGTCAGCGCGCCATTGCCCGCTCGGGACACGGCGGTGAACTCGGTGAGATGATCGGTCCGGGCCAGCTCCACCAGCTTGCGGGCCAGCGCGGTTCCTACCCCCCGGCCTTGCCAGAGGTCCTCCACCAGCAGCGCGACCTCGGCCGTGCCCGGTCCGGTGCCGACCAGGTTAGCCAGCCCGACCGCGGCGCCACCATCGGTGGTCACCGCGAGCACGCTGGTGGACCCGTCGGCGCCGATCAGTTGCTGCAACACAGCGGCAGTCAACACCGGTCTGGTGGACAGCGATCGCAACGCCCGGGTGTGCGGGGAGCAGCGCGCGTGCAGCGCGGCGACCAGCGGCGCGTCGGCCGCCGTCGCGGCCCGCAGCACCACCTCGGCCCCGTCGGTCAGCTGCACGCTTACTCGAGATGGCGCAAGCCGCGTCGATGCTGGGTCTGCGTCGGAGGCCGCGGCGAGCTCGAGCAGCGCCGCCGCCTGGGAGATCTCGGTTGCGGTGAACGGCCAGCCGCGTCGCAGCCGCACCCGCGTCGCTCCGACGCCGACGTTGGCCTGATGGGCGGCCTGATGCGCGGTTGGTGGCGCATCCGGCTCGGCGAGCTCAGCTCTCAGCATGGCCGCCACTGCCCGGTCGGCGCTGGCGGGGTCGACCGCTACGCAGTGTGCCAGCGCCAGCGCGGCGGTCACTGGGTCGGCCAGCGCCTGCGCGTCGGCCTGCACCACCACAGTCACCCGGAACCCGGCCGACTCGACGGCTTCGACCAGTGCCGGCACCCCGAGCTTCGGTGGCAGCCTGACGAGCAGTTCGTCGGTCACCTCGCCGTCTTCGGCCGGTTCGCCGACCACGTGCAAGGAGACGATGTTGGCCCCACACCCGCCGACGGTCGCGGCGAGCGCACCCAGTCGGCCGGGTTGATCAGCGACGTCGACGTGTAGCCGCCACAGGTTCATGATCGGTGACCACCTCCTGAATCAGCTTCCGCCGCCGGCGTTACCGTCACATTGACGAAGGGTAAGGGGTTTTTCAACATTTGCTAAGTACCTCGCGGACGAACGCGACCTCGACGGCGGCCTGCCGGAGATTCTCGGCCACCACCAACGACCCGTGACCCGCGTCGTAGCGGTAACTCCGGTACGGCTTGTCCAGCTCAACGAGCCGGGCGAGGTAGTTGTCGATCTGCCGGATCGGGCAGCGCGGGTCGTTGTCGCCGGCGAGCAGCAGCACCGGGGCGCGCAGGTCCGCCGCATAGCTGATCGGAGATGACTCCCGGTAGAGCTCGGGCAGCTGCTCGGGAGAGCCGCCGAACAACGCCCGGTCAAACGCTCGCAGCGGCTCCATCTCATCGGCGTAGGCGGCGACGTAATCGGCGACCGGGATCCCGGCGATGCCGGCGGCCCAGCGCTGCGGCTGGGTCCCGAGTGCCAGCAGGGTGAGGTAGCCGCCCCAGGACCAACCTTCGACGACGCACCCCGCCGGGTCGGCGAGCCCGCTGGACACCGCCCAGTCGTGCACTGCCGCGACGTCGTCCAGTTCGGTCAGTCCCGGCCGGCCCTCGATCGCGTCGCGCCAGGTCGAGCCGTAGCCGGTCGAGCCGCGGTAGTTGACGTGCACGACGGCGAAGCCCGCGTCGAGCCAGAGTGCTCGACCCGCGGAGAAGCGGTCCTCGTCGGCGGCGTGTGGCCCGCCGTGCAACGCGAACACGGTGGGTAGCGGACCTTCCGTGGCGCCGGCGGGTCTGGCCACCAGGGCATGCACCGCGCCGTAGGGGGTCGGGACGAACTGGTCGGTCAAGGGTTGCGAGCCGGGCGCCGGCTCGCCCTGGGGCGCCAGCAGGCTGCGGTGGGTGCCATCTGAGTGCAGCGCCTGGATGGTGGGTGGCTGAGCGGCGCAGGACCAGGCGTACTCGACTGTGCCGTCCGGCCGGACCGCCGCACCGGTGACGGTGCCGGTGGGGATGTCCAATGCGGCCAGCTCGCCGGTGGCCAACTGGTAGCGGTGCAGTGTGGAACGCGCCGCATGTTCATGAACGACGAGCAGCGCGGCCCCGTCGTGGTACCAGTCGGCGGTCACCTCGCCGGGCAGGTCCAGGGCGATCTCGGTCTCGGTGTTCGCGGTGACGTCCCAGATCAGCAGCTCTTGGCGGCCGCGTCGCTCGTGCGTGAGCAGCAGCCGGGGGTCGCCCGCCAGCGGGGCGAAGCCGAGCACCTCCAGACCCTTGCCGGGCCCGTCCCATTTCTCGGCGAGCGTTTCGCCGGTGGCGCCCGCACCGGCGTGCAGCACCCGGATCGCGGGGTGGCGGGAGTCACCGTGCTCCGAGTGCACGATCGCGAGTAGCCCCTCGTCCCGGGACAACGCGCCGACCCCGGCATCGTGCTCGCTGCGGTAGATGACCTGCGCGGTGCCGTCCCGGGAGATCCAGACTGTGGTGCCCTCGTCGGTGGCGGCGCCGACCACTGCGGTGCGCAGCCCGAGGTCCAGCCCGGCCGGGTAGCCGGGCGCGGTGCCCGGCACGGCCGGCTGGGGCTGCTCGTCCGGGGCTCGCCCGGCGAACGGCTCGGTCACCCAGCTGCCGAACTCGTCGCCGTCGGTGTCGGCGAACCACCACACCTGCTCACCGTCGGGTGTCACGGTGGCGCTGTGGGTGCCGTGTGGTCGGTCGGTGACCTGCCGGTGTGTCCCGGTGGAGCGGTCCCAGGCGTAGACCTCCCAGGTGCCTGAGGCGTTGGAGGTGTAGAGGCAGCGGTCCGGGGCGTCTCGGGCCCAGTCCGGCAGGCTGACTCGCGGGGCGGTGAACCGCGCCCGCCAGCTGGCCTCCGCGTCCGGGTCGGCAAAGAGGTTGTCAGGGACGGTGGCGGGATGCGGTGCGGCGGTCACCGGAGTGATAGTGCCGTATCGGCGCTATCTGGCGAGGCGCCGCGGGGTGTCGTTGAGGACCTCGCGGCCTGGACGCGCTGGCGCGGGGGCCGTGTGCGGTTTACGTTAAATTGTATGGGGGACAATAATCAGCGGGTCGAGTTGCGGTGCCGGCGCGGCGGGAAAGCCCGGACCGCCGCCATGCTGATAATGCTGACTACTCTCGCCGCAGCCTGTGGGCCCGCTCCAACTGGTCCCGTTCCCTCGAGCTCAGCTTCATCATTCAGCCCCGCTGTTACCCAACGGCTCCAGCAGGTTGTCGACATCGCACATCGGGCTGGCGTGCCCGGGATCGTGGCAGCAGTCAGCGTTCCGGGGCAGGGGAGCTGGGAGACGGCGATGGGGGTGGCCGACACCTCGACCAACCAGCCCGTGCGCGCGAACAGTAAGTTCTCCATCGGCAGCGTCACCAAGACCTTCACGGCCACGGCTGTACTCCAACTGGTCGACGCGGGAAAGCTTCGTCTCAGCGACCCGCTGGCTCGGTGGGAGCCGAAGGTTCAGAACTCATCGCAGATCACCGTGCAGATGCTGTTGAACATGACCAGCGGAATCTTCGACGAGGGCGGACCCGGCTCGACACTCAGCCGGCACATCGTCGCCGATCCCGCCCAAGAATTTACTCCGCGGCAGATCATCGATATGGCGATCGCTCAGGGCCCCCACTCGGCGCCCGGCCAGATTTACTACTCAGATACCAACTATGTGATTCTGGGAAAGATAGTTCACGAGGTGACGGGCCAGCCGATCGGGAAAGTCATCACGGACCAGATTCTCAAGCCCCTGAATCTCACCCACACCAGCTTCCCCGACTCTGCAAGCATGCCCGAGCCGGCCACGGTCGGTTATGTGATCCAGGGCGGCCAGACGAAGGCCGCTCCGCGGCTGCAACCGTCGGCTCTGGGGGCCGCCGGTGCGATGATCTCCACCGTTGGCGACCTCAAGGTGTGGGCGAAGGCCTTGGGTACCGGCGCACTGCTGTCACCGACCACAGCTCAAGCTCGGTTGCACTTCCTGCCGTTGACCACTTTTCCGCCGCTGCAGGGTTCGGGAGTCAGTGCCGCCATGCCCGCAGGGTACGGTCAGGGGTTGGCCAACCTGGGCGGCCTGCTCGGTCATGACGGCGTGGTGCCCGGCTACGAGGCCGATATGTGGTACTCGCCGTCTTCCAACGCCACTTTCGTAGTGCTGCTCAACGGCGAGATCATCACCTCCGCCGGTCTCCAGCAGGTGTCAGACGCCATGGTCGTGAGCATGAGCCAGATCGTCCTGCCGGCCAACGCCATCACCACCGTGGGCTGAGCGACGCCCAGGGCGCGGCTCGGTCAGCGGGCGAGGCGCCGCGCGGTGTCTTTGAGGACCTCGGTGAGGACGCGCTGGGCTGCAGAGCCCATGGTTTTCAGCACTGCCTGCAGGCGTCGGGCAGTGTCCGGGTCGATCTTGCCGATCATCTGTGCTGCGGTACCGGTGAGGGCCAGCATGACGCGCCGGAGATCCTTGGGGTCCGGCGTGCGGCAGACCAGCCCGGCCTTGGCGAGTCGATCGACCATCGCGCTGGTCGCTGGCGGCCGGGTGCCCAAGGCGTCGGACAGCGCCATCAGCGTCATCGGAGCCCGCGCGCCGATGATGTGCAGCGCGATCAGCTGAGACAGGGTCATCTCGGTGCCCGCCCAGGCCGCCGGACGAGTGGAGATCAACTTCCGCAGGTAGCCGGCAAGCCAGCGGGCGTCCTCAGTCGTCACCATCGACTGCACACCACCGCAACGACCGTCTGGACCGGCATTCGTGACCCCCGTTCCTCGCGTTCTTCCATGGACCCAACGAAAGCGGCCGAACGCAAGAACCCGCAGGTGGCACATGGTACCCAATGCGGGCTGGAGCTAGTACCGGACTCACACCTTCGGAGCAGCCCAGCTCGCGTAGGGCAACCGAGCAGGTCTGTCCCCGTCACCCAGCCTTCACCGGGCAGCCGGCCGAGCTGGCAGCTGTTCCACGTGGAACAGCTGGATCTGTGGACGACCCGTCGGCGTCGCCAGTGGAGCGGCTCCGCCAACGTCCGCGTGGCCAGCGCCAAGGACCCGGCCCTTCTGCACCCGTTTGTCATTGCGCTGAAATCCAATTGTCGGAAACCCTGGTTGAGGTCCCGAGCGGTCGCCAGCCGCCAGCAGACGACGGTGTGCACCAGTTCCAGGTACCCGGGGCACCGTTGTCGCGATTACCCGGGATTCCGCACGGAATCCCGGGTAATCGCCGTTAGGGCCGAAGGCTAAGTGCGCCGGTTGCCGCGCTGCCCGCACAGCGCACATTCCCTAGCGCCCTGGGCGGTGCTAGCGCGCCATCATTCAGCAGACCGGCCACCATTGCTTGGCCAGCGTTGGTAGGTATCTATGGGTGCAGTCGGCGATCACCACCGAGGGACTGCCGCGGGGGTTGCGGCGGGCTGTCCGGGCGCCGCCGCAACCTCACCCCGATCCTGAGTCACAGCCATATGCTGCTGCATCCACGGCTGCCGCTACGGTCAATTCAGTATGGTCCGTCACCCGACGGCCACCAGCTGTGAGCCCTAGTGCGCATGGTCGAATGCTTGCTGGATCGAGACCGGGATCCTGCCCCGGTCGTTGACGCTGTGGCCCTCCTGCCGGGCCCACTCGCGCACAGTCTGGGTCTGCTCACGGGACCGACCACTGTCGCTGGTGGTTGTCTTGTGGACACGGCGGCCACGACCGCTGGCCTTGACCTTCCGGGCGCTCTCAACGAATCCACCGATGGCTTCGTTGAACTCCTTAATGTTCTGGCTCGATAGATCAATTTCGTAGTTGGTTCCATCGACAGCGAAGGTGAACGTCCGCTCCGCCTCCGAGCCGTCGATGTCGTCAATGAACTCTCGGATTACCTTCTGCGCCATGTAGGCAGCCTCCTCACACGATCAACACTTCTGGGGGTGGCGCAGATAGTAGACCACAGACCGATCGGAAACCTAATCGGGGTATATCGTCTCGCTAAACTCCCGCAGCCCGGCGTTGGCAGCCACAATTTTCTCACTCGTCAGTGCGTTCCCGGGCCCGGCCTAACCCCTCAGGGATGCCGCCTCGTCCCGCGGACTTGGCGCTAATCGCCGGCCGAAGAGTGGCCTTGGCGCGCTGACGTGCGGCCGTGGTGCGCCAACTCCTCGATCTGAGACTCCGCCACCGCGAGGTCCGCCTTGCACCGAGCTAAGTATCCGGATAGCCGGGCGACCTGCCGGCTCTCGTTCTCCAATGCCATAGTCAGCTCGGCTCGCTCGATGTCCCATTCCTTCTGCAACGTTTGGGTTCGGGCCAGAGCCTTGTCCAACTGTTCGCGCATCGACTTCTCCCCGCCCTGAAGCGTGGCGATGTACTCGTTGGCCGAGGTGAGCGCCGTCGACCCCGATGTGGCATCCAGACTTCGCAGCTCGCTGCGGCGTTTGAGCAGGAAGATGCCCATCTGCACGCTACCGCCACCGAGCGCGATCGCAACCACCTGGAGGACGAAACGCAGCGTGTCAGGACTCACTGGCGCGATCGACTTCCCGGGCGACTGCTGCGAGCGTGATGACGCGCCTGATGGTGCCCGCCGCGATAGCGAGGAATCCACTCCCAGCGACCGCGCCGTGCAGGCCGAGCCCGAGTATGACGCCGAGGCCGTAGATGGCACATCCAATGGCGGTGACGGTGAGACCCAAGGTCTCGGTCAGTGCCCTGTTGCGGGCGATTCCGAGGAGCGTGAGAGTCGACCCCACCACGAGCAGAGTCCCCATCATGCGCGAGATCATGCCCGCCGCGATATTACTCAGTGCTTGGGATACCTCGTCCCCGTAAACAATGGCCAGCGCGCCGGGGACCAGCAGCACGACTGCCAGTACAACGGTGTACGGGCGGTGCACCCACGCAGATTGAAGCTGCTGACAGATCGCTGAGGTCGTTCCCCGGGAACCCTCGTCGCGATGAGTGTGCTGCATGGCTTCGCCCACTCGTTGGTGACTGGTTTGCCTGCGGCGCGGATCCTGAGGGGTCTCGTCTCGGCCTGGGCGAACAGCTTGGGATAGCCGGCCTTCACGGCCGCTGTCTGATCGGACAGGCCGCTCGTCTACGGCCATGTGACGCTCCTATTCGTTGGGTTACAGAATGTTACTCTCAGTAGGTTCCCTAGTGCAAAGGGCCCGGGTCAGCCGACGGTGCGCACGCGTCGAGGGCGGGCGAGCTCACCGGCTTAGTCGAAGTAGGCGCTAAGCGACAGCGACGGCCGGTGCCGTCAGACGAGCCCACCGCTGCCTGTGCTGTTTGATGACGCCACTAAACGAGCTACAGCCGGCGATAAACGGTCCGCAGCTCAAAGCTCTGCGGGTTGCTGGCGGAGTCGAGTGGATCTGGTGTCGTGAACTCGACAGCACGGACGTTTCCGGCGACCAAAAGTGTCCGTGCTGTCGAGTTCACGACGTGCACGATCGCTGGGCAGCTTCGGTCGTTGAGGTGGTTGGCCCACGCGGATCGACGCCGCCAGATCTGCACGGCTCCAGTGGTGGCGCCGGTCAGTAGGAGATCAACTCCTGCACGGCCGGTGAGGTTGGGCTGAACGTTCACCGAACGTCTCATGAACTGTCTGCTAAACGATCTAAGGTCGGCGTTCGATTTACTGCTCCCTCGGCGTGGCGGTGGTCAGAACGCACGAAACCGAGATACAGGTCTTATGCTGCCGCAAAACCTGAGAAGGTGCGGTCATGACTGCCTGATCTGACGGGATCGAGTCGGCGTCGGGACTGTGAGAAGGGAGGACAGCACCGTGGCGCAACGCGGAGGAATTTCGACTGATCTCTTTTCGGTGCTCGTCGCGCCAGACGGGCGGGGGATGACCGCATCGACCGGGGCGGCCGCATTGCCCGCGCGACGGTGTCTGATCGTGCTCACCGTAGCTGCTTCCCGGCACCCCGTCGCCGCCACTGCGCTGTTCGCGCTACTGCGCCGCCGACCTGCCCTCGTCGCGCACGCCACCGCCCCGACGGTTCAGATGGTCGTCGATCAGGCCCCCGACGAGGTTGCCGCCGCCGTCTATTCAGCCTTGCCGGGATATAGCACCGATCTGCTGTGGGCCGCCACCGCCCTGGCCCGCCGCCTGTACGACACGCTGCCCGCCACCGCCGGCGCCGCCCAACAGGCCCACCGCCTGGACCACCTCAGCTTGCGGCTGTCGGCGCTGGGGCGGCGGGAGGATGCGCTGGCCGCCAGCACCCAAGCCGTCGGGATCTATCGCCGGCTGGTGGCCACCGACCCCGCCGCATTCGAACCCGACCTCGCCCGGACGCTCACCAACTTTGGTATCCGGCTGTCCGCTCTGGGCCGGTGGGAGGACGCCGTGATGGCCACTACTGAAGCTGTCGAGGTCAATCGCCGGCTGGCCGCAACCAACCGCACCGCCTTCGAACCCGATCTTGCCGGGTCACTGAACAATCTCAGCGTGATGCTGTCGGACTTGGGGCTGCAGCGCGACGCTCTCACCGCCAGCACCCAAGCTGTGGAGATTCGGCGCCGGCTGGTAGCTGGCAATCGCACCGCGTTCGAGCCCGAATTTGCCATGGCGCTGAACAATCTCTCAGTCGTCCTATCGAATCTGGGTCAGCGGCAGGACGCCTTAGCCGCCAGCACCCAATCCGTCGAGATATACCGCCGGCTGGCGGCCACCACCGCCACCACGTTCGAACCCGACCTCGCCCGGGCGCTCACCAACCTCGGCGCCGACCTGGCGGATCTGGGTCGATTGCCTGACGCGTTGACCACCACCCGCCAAGCCGTGGAAATTCGCCGCCAGCTGGACGCTGCAAACCCCGCCGCATTCGAACCCGACCTGGCCCGCGCATTATGGGTTTTCGCGCGGGTACGATCCACCGGACAGGTGGAGCTACCCCAGGCGTTGACTGCTGGGCAGCAATCAGTCGCCCACTTTGAGCGACTATTCCAGCAGTGGCCGCGGGTGTTCGCCGGCGATCTGCGAGGTGCGCGTGCGACCGTAGCCGATGTGCTCAAAAGGTCTTGAAGTCCATGCAAAACGTGTGTCGCAAAACTGCGGCACTCCGCCAGTCGGCTAGCTGCCGGTGGCTCGGTAGCTCCCGTCCTCGGGAGAACCAGAGCTGCACAGCAATCCAGCAAGGGTCTTCGAACGGCTCGGGTGGTTAGTTGTCGAATGTCGTCAGTGATGCCGGGCAACGGGGCGGTGTCGCCGATGGATGCGAACCAGTCCCACAGTTCCAGTGCATGGTACAGCCGGTAGAGGGCGAGACGGTCGGGCCAGTCGTCAGCCAGTGGACCGTACCCGCCGAGCAGTCCCGACAGTTTCGCGGTGTCTCCTCGGATGGAGTAGTAGTCGGTCTTAGCCAAGTCCAGCAGCGGGTCCGCGGCGATGGCGTTCTCGACGTCGATGAACCCGGTCACCGTCCAGCCGTCAGGACCTTTGGTGACCAGCACGTTGCCCTCATGGAAGTCGTTGTGGCAGAGCACAGGGTCCGGGCAGTGGGCGAACAGTCCGGCCCGTTCGGCGACGTGGGTTTGCACAATGTTATGCAGCGCGGGGTCGCCGCCGAGTTCGGTAAACTCACGCAGCTTCTTGGTGAACTGGCGACTCATATAGGCGATATTGCTGGGTTGAGGATCCAGGATCCGGCAGTTGGTCAGGTAGCCGTAGGCACTCTGGCTGATGCGGTGAATCGCCGAAAGGGTTGCGCCGAGTTGACGGTAGATCTGGTGGGTCTCAGCGGCCTCGAGTCGAGGACTGACCATGGACAAGGGGTCGCCCGAAAGTAGGGTCATCACGGTGAAGGCACAATCGAGCAGGTCGCCGGTGGGCTCGGCGTGCAGGATCGTCGGGATGGGCCTTACGCCGTGGTGGGCTAGCAGGCGGTAGACGTGGACTTCCTTGGCCAGCTTCCAGCGCCACTGGTCGGAGTAGACTTTGACGATAACAGCGTCAACCGGTCCGGTGCAGCGCACTTCGTAGATCGTGCTGAGTTGGCCGCCGGTGCGCGCCACTACCTCGGTGACGGTGGCTGCCGGCAGGGCTCGGCGGACGATCGCTTCAGCGACGTGCGGTGTCAGGAGCTGGCGCGGGCCATCGGGCACGGAGCAACTGTACGCGGCGGAACCGTTGAAGATCGACGAGTTTTTCGGCGCTCTCGATGCCGTGACCAAATGCGTCGCGAATCGTGCCGCCCTCTCGACTAGCAGGTCGCCCGAAAGGGTGCCGGTTATCGGCTGAGCCTACGTCAGGAATCACCGAACGACCCGCGCCGTGTGACGTGGATAGGGCATCGATGCCCTATTGGTACGCACGTGAGGGTCGAGACTGGTTGACGTGCCGCCACACCGCGTATCCGATGGATCAGGCACTCATTTACGATGCTAGGATGATCTCATGCTGCGACATTCAGGACGTCGTCTCACTGTAGTGACGGCTTTTATTGCCGTTCTCGTGGTGACGGCGTGTTCGGCGCCACGAGAACGGCAACAAGTGGACGGGCCGCTCGTTCATCCGCTTCCGGACCCGGTCGCCTCCGGCCTGGGACTCACTCTTCAGGAGTTCGTGACGATCCCGCCATCGAAGCCGGACCCGGCGCCACCCACCGGAGACAACCTTGACCGTTGGGCCCGGATCGGCTACTTGGGTGAGATCCCGGACGGTTCGGGACGCCTCTTCGTGCCCGACCTCAACGGCAAGTTGTATCTCATTAAAGATGGGAAGCTGCAAACCTACCTTGATGTTGGCTCGCAGTTCGCGCCGAACTTCTTGAATACCAAGAGCCTCTCGAGCGGATTCGTCTCCGTTGCCTTTCATTCCGACTTCAAGAACAACGGTATATTCTACACCGCACACACCGAAGCGGGCCCTGCGCTCAATCCGAAGGTCCCCCAAACCAAGGTGCCCGATCTGCCCTACCCGCAGGAAATGCCTGCTCAAGCGGTCGTAACCGAGTGGAAGGCGGCTGATCCAGCGGCGAACACCTTCACGGGAACGCGGAGGGAGGTGCTCCGACTCGGATTCGCCGATACTATACATGGACTCCAGCAGATCGGTTTCAATCCGACCACCCAACCTGGTGACAAGGACTACGGATTGCTTTACATCGCCGCCGGTGACGGTGGCGTGGTCGGTGAAGAGAACCCAGGTAAGGTGACCACGGTTCCCCAAGATCTGAGAGTTCCGCAAGGAAAAATCCTGCGAATCGACCCGCGGGGAACCAACGGTGCCAACGGGAACTACGGCATTCCAGCGGACAACCCGTTTGTGGGTAGGCCGGGTAATGCACTCAGGGAAATCTATGCCTCTGGTCTGCGCGATCCCATCCGGTTCAGTTGGGACTCCGGCAACGGGAATCGGATGTTCCTGGCCAACGTCGGCGAGCAGGAGATCGAATCGATCTATGAGGTGCGCCCGGGAGACAACTTCGGGTGGAGCCAGCGGGAGGGCCCGTTTGTCTTCAAGGCCGGCGACCCCTCTTGTGGTGTCTTCACCCCGCCTGCCGATGACAGCAAATACGGCTACACCTACCCTGTGGTGGCCTTCGCTCATAACCCACCGCCGGGTCAGCCGCCGTGCCGGACCAGCGGGCACGCGGTGGTCGGTGGTTTTGTCTACCAGGGTGGTGATGCGCCCGAGTTGCGCGGCATGTATCTGTTCTCCGACTTCGTGCCGGGTCGCGTGTTCTACGCAGACACCCGAGAGATGCACTCGGGCGGTAAGCTGGCTAAAATCTATGAGCTCGCGCTCTTTACGGACCAAGGCCAGCCGGTCACCATGCAGCAGCTGGCGGGGAGCCCCCGAGTCGATTTGAGGTTCGGGGCCGATGGTCATGGCGAGCTCTACATACTGTCGAAGGCCAACGGCAAGATCTGGAAAGTCATCGGTACCCGTCCGGTGCCGGCGCCACCACGGTGATCGAGTGACGGCGATCTTCTCCAGACGGGGAATTGCCTCGGTGGATGTGTTGGTTTCGGGCGGGATTGATCAGCCAAGAGTCGGCTGAACCGCACGGGAGGTTGGGGACCGCTTGACCCGCCGGCCATCGGTGGTGTCAGTGGCGCCCGGCCGAACTGGGCACGCAACGCCGCCAGCGGCAGTTGTTCTGGTGGCTAGCGTGCGGCCGAGCCTGGCGACGCCATGCAGGTCGGCCAGTGCGGTGGCGGCGATGTCGACGCGGCTGTCCGGGTGGTCGATCCAGTCGACGGGCACCTCGTGGATTCGCAACCCGGTGCGTTCGGCGAGCACGAGCAGCTCGGTGTCGAAGAACCAGTCAGTGTCCTCGACCAGCGGGAGCAGCTCGGCGGCGACGTCCGCGCGGATGGCCTTGAAACCGCACTGCGCGTCGGAGAACCGGGCGCGCAGGGTGCCTCCGCAGCAGGGTGTTGTAGCCGAGATCAGCGGGGCGACCAGCGGCAACAGGCCAGCGAGGTCGGTGGACAGGTCGACGTCCATGTATGGCAGCACCGGCGCGTCCGAGCTGGACCAGGCGGCGCGCAGCGCTCGGCCGCGGCCCTTCTCGGCCAGCCGTAGCACGGTCACGGCTGCGCCGTCCGGTGCCCTGAATCACGGAGGCGTGCCATCGACGGTCACGGCACCCGCGCCGTCGGCCTGCGGTTCACCGACCCCGTGCGTAGCTCTCCCGGACCTTCCACGGATGTCCGGCCGCACCCGGCGCAGAATGACGTGTTACCGCAAACGGGCCGTTCGGCGGGCCGCTACTGAAACACCTTCACCAACACAACGAACTCTAAGTCGTCGCGTATGGGCACTCCGACACGCTCGTCGCCATATGGAAACGGAGCTCGTTCGCCATTCGGCTGGTAGCCGCGGCGGTCGTACCAGGCGATAATGTCGTTTCTCATGTGGAGAACGTGCATTCGGATCTCTTTCGCTGCCAATTCATCAAGGGAGATCCGCTCTGCCTCGCGAATAATTGCCCTGCCGATACCCTGGTTTTGTAGCTCGGGCCGCACTGCAAGCATCCCCAGCACAGCGCAGGTCACGTGCTTCGTCAGCCCAACGCAGCCCACAAGGTCGCTGCCGATCTCGACGAGTATTATCGTGCTCTCCGGCGCAGCCAGGACTTCCGCGACGGCCTCGGCGGCTGTTCGCCGCACGCCAACGAGATGAGCCTCGGTCGTCCAGCCGCCGAGGCCTTCGCCACGGTAGGCTGCATCGGTCAACGACACGATGCTTTCAATGTCGGCACGCGTGGCGCGACGAAATCGAATCAGAGGGGGAGTTTCATCGTCCGCGCTTGGGATCATAGTAGCTACGTTACAGATCGATCAGTCACAGTGTCTCGGCGATTACGCCTGGACGAGGCGGCCTGAAAGGTCATCAGCCGCGAACAGTTGGGGGTCGGGCCATCAATGCCACGGAACGGTTACTACTCGACCGATAGATGCGCCAGTTGCAGGTGCTCTGTGTGATCGTTGTAGCGCAGCTCGCAGTCGAAGGGGCTGGTGCTTGCGCAGCGCCTGGGCCCGGCGATGAGGTGGGTCAGCCGGCTGAAACGTCGGCGTAGCGAGGCTTAGGTGGTGAGTTTCGCGAAGTTGACCTTCAGCCCGACCCTTGCGGCGTGCACGAAGTGGCGCGAGGGCCCGTCCGGGGTGACCAGTCGTCTGAGTACGCCCAGTACCCCAACGGGGTGGACTAGGTAGTCAGCTCGATGCACCTGAGGAGAGCGTTGGGCCGAACGGAGCAGGCCAGGGCGGCGTGTGGTGGAACCTCCGGTCTGTTGTCGCGGGCAGGACGCCGTTGGACGCGGTGGCACGATCGTGGTTCTCAGATCTGGATGGGATATCGACCGGTCTCCGTAGGGTGCCGGTCGCGGGGCGCTCGGTAATGCCCCCGCAGAGGAGAACTATGCATACCACCGTAGCCTTTAGTGTGATGAAATCCCACGATTAGGTGAATCCCCTTGTGGTATGCCGGGAGGAGGAGAGCAGGCACTGGGACCCGCCATTCATCGAACCGTAGCGTCATCGCAACAGTTCACCGGACTGCACCGTGAACGATGAGAATTCGATGAGAACGGTACCTAAGAATTCCGTGAGACTACCCAATCCGCACCCGCACTACGGTCTGCGCTGGTACGGTTCCCAGTGAGTGTTGTGCTGTCGCTCTCTGGGGGTTCATGCGTTCAGGTGAGAAGTTGCATTTCGAGGTGCGATCCAGGCGGATCAGGCCTTTGACTGGGTGTTTGCGTCACACCGGTGGGCACGAAATGACCCCATGAGGTTGTTCGGGCCAGCATAGCCGACCTCACTGGCGAGCTTCGTGCAAACGGGGCTCAAGAGCGTAAGCCGCGTCGGACGGTGCCCGCTGCTTTGGTCCGTTGACAAGCGGCCACCAGCAAGACCGACGGACCGCTCCACCGGCTGTTGACCACGACATGAGGCAGCACGCGCGGGGTGTTGTGGGTGCCTGTTGTGCCCGCCGCCCGGCGTATAGACGCAGAAGGGATGGATGAACGAACGTTGAATGAAAGAACCACGTTCGAGCCGGCGTTGCCCGGGCCGGGTGGTCCGGAGGTTGCGCAGCACCCGGTCAGCTATGTGACTCGCAAACTGCCCCATGTCACAGTGGTGTTCTGGATTCTGAAGATCGCCGCGACGACGCTGGGAGAGACCGGTGGTGATCTTCTCGCGCAGACGTTGAAGGTTGGTTATCTGACCAGCACACTCATCTTCTTCGCGATGTTCCTGGTCAGCGTCGTGTTCCAGCTCCGGGCTCGCCGGTTCCATCCGGCGATCTTCTGGACGGTGATCGTGACGACCAGCACCGCCGGGACCACGATGTCGGACTTCATGAACCGCACTGCCGGGTTGGGCTACACCCTGGGCGCGCTGATCCTGACCACCTGCCTGGCGGTCATCTTCATGATCTGGTGGCGCAGCGGGCAAACCCTGGACGTGGAAAACGTCGCCACTTTCAAAGGGGAGATGCTGTACTGGGTCGCCATCTTGTTCTCCAACACCCTGGGCACCTCCAGCGGTGACTTCCTGGCCGATGATGCTGGTGTCGGGTTCCGCAACGGCTTTCTGCTGCTGGCCGGGATCATGGCGCTGCTTGCGGCCGCGCACTACCTGACCAACATCAACGGCACCCTGTTGTTCTGGGTCGCGTTCGTGCTCACCCGACCCCTCGGCGCCACCGCTGGGGACTCGCTGAGCAAACCACTCGATCATGGTGGACTGAACTGGGGCACCGAGGGTACCTCCGCGGCGCTGCTCGGAATCCTGGTGGTGCTGGCGGTCTACCAGATCATGCACCTGCGCCGGCACCCACTCGAACCGGTCCCGGCACCAGTGAATCGCCGCACCGGCGCCCCCGAGCAGCTCAACGATGACCGGATCGTGGTGCCGGTCCCGCGATCAGCCGAGGCGCCGGGCGCATCAGTTGCGCTCGACGGCGCCCCCGCAAGGCCTCGTCACATCCCACGCAGCCTGGCGACCGAACCCGAAAGCTGAGAACCACCGCAACACCCGCCCACCACCTCAAGGTTTCATGCCCACCGACTCGGACCTTGATCCGGTCTGCTCGTCCGCCTGTTGAGGGGGTGTGGCAGGTCGCCCGACGCCGTCTAGGCGACGGGTCAACACACGGGTTTGGGACACCGCGCCATCGACCCGAACCGCGGGGCAACCCGGTAGACTGCCTCGCCTGAGATGTGTCTCCTCGACACAGCCCGATATGACTTTCGACAAGCCGTATCCGTGCTGGTCGAGCATTAGCCCAGAGCGGACAAAACGAGATTTGAACCCGCCAGGTCGGCGTTGCCCACCTTCCAGGCCATGACAGAACAGCCACAAGACTCCCGGACCAACGCCGTCTTCGCAGCCAATCCCGATGCCGCGTCCCAGACCTGGTGCAAGCCACCTCGGCCATCTCGATAGGTGTAATGAGTCTCACCGTCCTGGCCGCCGGCCTGTGGCCAGTCAGCCGCCGCTACCTGAGTAGGCGTGAGGTCGGTGGCTTCCTGAACCGTTTTCCCAGAGCCGTCTACGGGCCAGTTGTAAGCGTAGGCTGGCAAGGCAATCGCCAGCCGCCCCGGCCGAAGATTGTATGTCTCCGCATAACTCCATACCCTGTGGATCCAATCCAGCGGCGCAATCGGACCAGGGTCTCCACTGGACCAGTGGTAGTCATACGCCATCAAGATGAGTTGGTCGGAATTCTGACCAATAGCTCCATAATCGGAGATGTAGGCTGGCAAGTTTCCATAGTCGACCTGACTCTGGTCACGTACCAGGGCGGTCACTCTCAGTTGGCGATGCTGGTGGTGCATGGCCAAGGTCAAATCCTGCATCAAGCGTGAGTACCCGGCTGTAATGCGGTCCACGAGCTGGTCCGGCTGACTTGGCAGTAGTTGGTCCAAGTGTCCGATCTTGGCATACAAGGGTAGGTCCGCCGCACTGGGCAGTTTGAATTCGTAATCGATCGTCAAGCCGTCCGCCAGCGGGTGGCGGGTCATCTCGGTAGCCAGCGCTTGAATGTGTTGTTGACGGGCCTGGGGATCGAGCAGGATGCGGGCTAGCCACGCCTTAGCATCTGCGGACTTGGCACTGCCGCTGAAGTTGTCGACGATGGTGACAAATCGCAGTCCGCACGGATTAGCGGAATGAGCCGCCGCCAGCACGTTGTCAAGCGGTCGGGCTTCCTGATCGACAGGATGCTGTAGAATGGTCCCTGGTGAAGGGCCCAGGGCCAGCCAAAAAAAGTCTAGCAGGCCGAGGCGCTTAGCCTGGGCGGGTACCAAATCAGCTACTTGTGGATTGTCCAGCCAGGGAACCACCCAGGCGCCACTACTGCTTGCCAATGACGCTGCTGGGCACGAGGCTGGCCGCTTAACCGGCGGAGTCGTCGGCAGCGTCGATAGGTCGATAGGTGGCCCGATGTCAGGCGCCGCAGGCAGGGAAATCGCGGTGTGAGTTGGAGACTGAAAAAGATTGCCTGCTACTAAGAGACACCCCACCCCCAGAATGATGGTGGCAACGGCAAGCACAAGGCCACGTAGCCAACCAGCGGAAAAGCCTCTCCAGAATCGCATGAGTTCATTCCTGGTAGCTGGGAAGTTGATAGGCTAAAGGATCGGTGAATGAACACCCTGGCCTTTTTCGGAAGAAGTCCGGCAACTTTCTTGCAGTACTGATTCTCCGATCTCAAACGTGAACCTGCTCGGTTATCTCGCCCTGGACGATCTGCCGGGTCATCCGGCCGGCGTCATCCCCGTAACGCGGGACCTTGCCCCAGGCGACAGCCCGACCGGTGATGACCGAAAACATCGAACTGACGGCTAGATAGATCTGCAGTGGGTCGTTCAAGAATCTATAGAAAACCGCTGTTAGTGGGTCCCATGACCACTCTCGGAGGGTGATCATTGCAACCACGCTCATTATTACACGCAAGGCGGTGAAGGTGATCAAAATTATTACCACCGGTCGCCAGTTGCCCGTGGCCAACGCCAAGGCGCAAAGCAGATAGTTAACGGGCAGCACGACAGTCGGGATGAGCGTGCCGAGAAGCGCGTACGGCATCACCAGGTACGCCAGGGGTCCGAACCTCATGGGGCGGGTCAGTATCCTAGAATGCTTGTAAAGCACCTGATAAATACCAAATGTCCACCGCAGTTGCTGCTTCTTAAGCGCTCTCCAGGTCATTGGCACTTCGGTGTAGGCTACGGCGTCCAGGTCTTGGACGATTTTGTAACCGCGCCACCGGAGGACCATGCCTAAATCGGCGTCCTCGGCCATGGTATTGAGCGGGAAGCCACCGAGGCCGGGCAATTCGTCGGTCACAGCTCGGGTCCGCCACGCTGAGCAGGCTCCGGGCACGATCATGACCGCGTCAAGTGTGGCCTGGGCCATACGCGTCAGGCCAATCCCGAGGTTGTACTCGGCTTGCTGCCAAGTAGCCAGTAGCCAGGACCACGGAGTGTGGCCATAGTTGAGCACCTTAATGCGCCCGGCCACAGCGCCGACCATCGGGTCCTCAAAGTGCCGCACGAGGTTCGGAATGGTGTGGCGATCAACGAGGGTATCTGCGTCGATGGTAACCGTTACGGAGCCTTTAATCCGGCGGCTGTGAATTGGATTGTTGAGCGCGCCGCCTTTACCGCTGTTTGCCTGATGAACGACCAGCAGCTGCTTGTGGCCGCTGGAATACTCCGAGGCCAGCCGGTCGAGGATCGCGCCGGTTCCATCGGGAGAACCGTCGTTCACAACCACCAACTGAAGAGCAAACGGGTAGTCCCACTGGAATATCTGGCGAATCGTTCGCTCGATCACCTTCTCTTCCTTGAAAGCAGCGATGAGCACCGTCACGAGGTCGGGATGCCACTGTGTCTGTTGCCGGTAGCGCCGGCGTTGCCGCCAGTTGCCGACCAGAGCCAGGAGGATCGTAGCCGCGGTCAGGCAGGCGATCACCACTGTGCACCACCAGAACAACTGTGAAGCCAGGTGGACGAGGAGTGAGCCCTGGAGCCAGAGGAGCGCGTACCCGATGGTGTCGAAGGCAGTCCGTCCATGAGAAACCATCGAGTTGGGCAAGAGCTGGTCTACCGTAATGAACCGGTATCCTTTCGCCTGGCCCTGCTGGATGAACTTGGCAGTGAAATTGAGCATGGCCGAGCGGTCGCCTCCACCGTCGTGCAGGGCGACGGCTTCACTCTTGGTCAGCTCCGGCACGGGGATCGCCGTGCCGGCTGGGTACTTAAAATCAGCCGGATCGAGGGTGTCTCCAACGGTGACCTTGCCGAGCTGCTGGGCCACCAGAATCGCCAGGACGTCTCGACGCAGCGAATCAGGGTCATCACCACCGTACGGTTGGCGAAACATTTTGGTCTGATATTGACCGATGGCCGCCATGGCGTGGTCGGTCATAAGCAGCTCCTGCCGGGCTTGTTCACCCGACAGCTTATTCACATCCGGATGATGGAGCGTGTGGTTGCCGACCACCTCATGCTGGGTTAAATACCTGAATAGGTCCTGATTGGCAATGACATTGTCGCCGATCGTGAAAAAGCTCGCCGGAACATGTAGCTGCTGCAGGATTGATAGCAGCTGTGGCGTCCATGTGGCACTGGGCCCATCGTCGTAAATTAGGGCCACGGTCTTGTCAGGCAGCCGGCCGTACAGATCTACAGCGTACCCGCACTGGTTGGCCGTACGGCTCTCCAATGATGTCAGTGTCCGGACCGCCTGGTCGCTAAACGGGTCAAAGCCCATGGCATGGCCGTCCTTGTCCAGCCGGACCCCCAGTACCCGCTGAAAGATCCCATCGCCCACGATGGGTATTTGCGGGCACTTGGCCATCTCGGTGGCAACGCGAGTAGGGTAAGCAGAGTCGCTGTGCAGAGGCAGCAGGGGTGGCGTGACGACTTCTCGGTCGACCACGTAGCCGATAATCGCCAGGTTGGCCAAGAGAACCAGAATAAGCGCCGCTACCCGTCCGCCTCTACGGCCACCGAATACTTGGGTCGACGAATCAGCCACGGTCTCAACCTCACTCTTGGTTGTGAGTCACGCTCGGCGGTCAAGCCGACGCACTGTCTGAGGTCGTGCCCGGTGCCGAGTCAGACGGCGGCGTCGGATCCTGGTGCGGTGCAGAGTTTGGCGGCGGTTTTGCTGTCTCCCTGTTGCCGGAGTGGCCCTTGGTCCGATGTTCGAGGTGGCCGTCGGGATTGGCGTCGTGACTTCGCGGCTTGTGTCGGGTCGCCCTCTGATCCGGTTCCGTCCGATTTGGTGTGGTCTGCGACTCCGTTGGTTCGGAAGTCGTTGCCCAGGTGGCCGTCTGCTGCACAGGATGAGGCTCTGCTATAGGGGGTGGCACGTGCGTTTGAGCGCGAGCTGGGTTGGGCTCCACAACAGGTACGGTTGTGGACTGGCTAGCCGTGCTTACCTGTCCTGAGTTCTGCCGATGTAGCAGGTTTACAGCGGGGCTTGTCGACCGATTGATCGATACGGCCAGTCGATTACTGTTTGGCTGGGGCAGACCTGGTTCCGGCGCGGCCACTGCGGTTATCAAGGCAGTAAACGGACTCGGTGGAATCTTGAAGGCACTAAACGCCAGTGCTTGATCTTCGCTGGGCCAAAAAATCGCCGCACCTACGCCTGCGGTCCCAACCAGATAAACCAGTACCGCGCCCAGCTTACGCTTTCGGCTTGGCGGCCTCACGGGCGGCGCATCATCCCGGTATCGCCATCTCGGCTTGACCGAGATCCCTTCTTGTACCGCAGGCATCAGTCGCTCCAGGTGTTGAGAGGGAGAACGATCGCTCCCGCCGTCAATATCGTCTCAGATGGTCGTTTCGTTACTGTGACGCCAACGATGAATTATGCCATCATCATTTTGCGATGACTGGAGTTGGCTCGCTACACTGCGATACACGACGAATCGATCAGCGTCGGTCCGGGACGTCGAAGATGACTAGTTCATACCCTCATGTCGCCTCGTCTAGCAATGTCGTTACTGACCCGGTACCCGCTGCTACGATGACAGTCTCGGAGTGGCCGGGGCACCTCCGTGCCCGCGGGTTGGGCTGGCCCTCAAGCGGGGGCATATCTACGCCCCGAGTCGTTCGCCTCTTAGGTTGATCGAGGTTCAGTGGAGCTGGAGTCTGGCACGGCCGGGCCGAAGTGAGTCCCCCAGGCGATGTCCGCCCCGGCGCTACGCCACCAGTGCGCCTGCTCCGGATTGTCCCCCGGGAACGATCACGGTCACGTCTGCGCTGTGCACCAGCGAGATGATCTGTCGGACCGCACGGGCGACCAACGAGTCGTTGCCGGACGGCCGGGCGATCCGGGTGACGATGTCGGGAGCGATCTCCACCGCGCTCACCGGAAGGTCCTCAAGATAGACCAGGTACCCATGATCGGCCGGGACGCCGATCAGCACTATCACGGTACCCAGTTCAGCCAATGTGCGCACGTTGTCCGACACGTCGCCGTGGTCGCGCGTCAGGGCCGTCAACGGCAGCCCCAGCCATAGTTGCTCGGCTGGTAGGCCGGCTGCGGCGAGCGCCCCCTGCACCACCCCGACAAGGTCGGGGTCTTGGCACAGCTGTGCCGTTAGGTCGACCCGCAACCGTGGTGATTTGTGCTGCCAGTAGTTCGATGCCTGGACGTGCACACTGCGGGTCTTCTCCATGATCCATTGCCCGAGGGAGACCACCAGCCCGGTCTGCTCGGCCAACTCAAGGCAATCAGAGTGGCCCACCACGGACCCGTCGGTGCGTTCCCAGCGCAACACAGCCGTCAGAGCAGTGATCTCGCCATTGTCGAGCCGGCACAACGGTTGGTAATGGGCGTTGATCTCGCCGTTCTCCCAGGCTCCGGGTATCTCGGCGGACAGCTGGCAGCGTTCCCGTTGCCAGCTGTCGTACTCCATGTCATAGAGACTCCACTGCCGCGTCCGACGCGCTTGGCCCGGTGCAACGTGACATTCGCAGCACGGACCAACTCACCCGCCGAGATCCCACCGGCGCGCCGACGCACCAACCCTATGTTGGCCGAGACCGCGATTCCCTGATCTCCGAAGTAGACCGGCTCGCAGAGCAGAGTGTTGATCCTCGCGGCGAACTGGCTGAGGTCACGCTCGGTACGTTCCTCGATCAGGATCGCGAAATCGTCGGTGGCCAGCCGTGCCACCATCGCCCGTTCGCCGGCGACGAGCTCCGTTAACCGCGCCGCGACCGCGCACAGCAGGAATTCGCCAGCGCTCAGGCCTATCCCGTCGTTGATCACCGAGAAGTTGTCCAGGTTCACCCGGCACACCGTGATGATCGTCGATGGATCAGTGGCCTCGAGCACATCCTGGAGGCGGGACATGAAGTAGTACTCGTTGGGCAGGCCGGTCAGCCTGTCGTGCAGCCCCTGCCTGGCCAGTTCCTGTTGCAGCAGATACAGATCGGTGATGTCCTCCGACCGTGCCTCGCTGATCCACAGTTCCCGCTCGATGTTCAGTTTCGCCTGGAGCAGAGCCTGCGTGGACCTGGTCTTGCTCTTCGAGAGTGCGCTGCCGAAGCGCTTCAGCGTACCCGCCGGCCGGTGTTCTCAGCGCCCGCGAGACGGCGGCGTCGCTCCCGTCGACGTGCCGCAGCTCCGCCAACCGCGGTAGGCCGTCGTCGAGGACCTCGATGCTGCGGCTGATACTTGTCGACCCGGTGAGATCGTGCGCAAACAGTTCTGCGGCCACCTCGGCCGCCGCCTGCCCATCCATCGGTGCGGCAGCCACCGCCGTCACCAGTCGGTTGAGCAGCCGAGTCAGAAGTTGCCCAAGCTCGTCCCCGGACATCGGCAGATACGTGGTCTGGCTTGCGGCTGCGGCCCACGTCTCAGCGAGCCCGGCCACCGTCAGGCCGGGCTCGGCAGGGAGAGGGGCACTCACGATGTCACCGCCCGGCAGGCCCTATCGGTTGGTCCGACGTACGCGATGCGGAGATCGTATCCAGCATCGGCAGCCGTCGGCTATAGCTCAGCCTTGGGTCGATTACAGCTTGCGGCCGACACCCCGTAAGCGAGCGCGTTCATCTCGATGCTGTCGCAGCTGTCGTCCGGTCCCGTGGGTCGCCAGAAAGCGCAGCCAACCAGTCCTGATTCGGCGAGCTCAAATCCCGCGAAAAAGCGCAGAACCTCCCCGTAGTCGCGCAGATACATCGGTTCCGGGATTTCCTTGTAGAATTGAAGAGCCTCCGCCAGCCCAGCAGGATCGCCATCGGTCGTGGCATGAGAGAGTGCCAGGTAACTGCCGGGCGCAAGCCTGTCCCGGTATCGCGCCACAATAGCCACCGGATCGCTGGAATCCGGGATGAAGTGCAACACCGCCAGCATCAGCAGGCCGGCCGGCTGAGCCCACGGTCCACTTACGTCCTGCCGGCATCAGGGCACAGCCTGGCGTTGCACAAGAACGCCGGAGAGTACCGAGAGGCGACGCGAGCCTGGCTGCGAGCGCGGTTCGGTATAGACCCGCCGACCATAGCTTAACCTCTAGGCGAACGTGCGATTGCATTAGGAGCGTCTCGCGTACCGATGCAAGAACGGTGTGCACGGCGGCGTGGGTGATACCAGGGAGTCTCCTGCGACATCGCCGGAGTGTTGCTGAATAAGTTCATGAGCCGTCTCATGGACAGACTTGCGAACTGGCCAGAAGGCAACCCGAAGTGGGTCGCGGATGGCCAGGTGGTGCCGCTACCAGCGGACTTCTGCGTGATGTCAACCGATGACCTATCCCCGAGAGGTCGGGAGAGTTCGTCCCGTACGCGGTGGTTGTCACTCAGTTCGTCACTCTTTTCACCGCAAGGTTGCTCCCGGCTGAACGGCAAACTACGCTGGAAGGTGCGGTCGGGGCGGCACTATGGAGAGAGGTCGACGCATTACACCGCAGTCGTGCTGCGCCCATTTCTCGTCGCGGGCTCGATATTTGAGTCGGCTACAATGCTGGACTTCCAGTACTTCCCTCAAGTGTACCTGGTTATATTTTTCAAGTGTGCCTGGTTAGTTTTTCCCGCGGAAGTCGTGCTAGGGGCGTTAGATGAATTTTCACTGGGCACGTTCCAATCTATTCTCGTTGATCGTTCTGGTGATCGCAGTGATCATTGTCGGCATGTTGACTACTCTGGTCATGCACCAACAACACGACCAGAGCACGGTTAACGGGCAGGTTCGTCTCGGAACAGCTCCAGCGGTACCCGCCGCGAGCGTTCCTGCTGGCGCGGACATAGCGGCCAATCCAAACGTGGTGACCCATCCCGACGCAGCTTCTACACCCGATCCCGCTAACGCACCGGTCGGGCCGGCGTCCCAGCCAGCACCCGCCTCTCCGGCACCGCAAGTGGTCCCAGCACCGCAGGTGGCCACTACCCACCTGACCCTGCCGTCTCTCCAGCAAGCGCTCAAACCGAAAACGTTGCCTCATCGGCGAGTGGATCGGGTCCCAGCGTCGCATCCGGCCGCGGCGCACCCGGTAACTCCGGCACCACAGACTGATCCAGATACTCCCACCAAATCCGATACTCCGGTCAAGCCAGGCGCACCGGATGGCTCCTAGCCACTCATCACACAGCTCAACGGGGATGAATCACTCACCGAGACTGCCCGCCAAGGTCAGCCGGTCAACTGTGTCTCAAGTTCATCAAGCAGTGCCCCTCGCTGATGGCCCTCATGCTCGAAGCGCTCGACGTCCACGACGGAAACAAGATCCTGGAGATCGGCACTGGAACCGGTACAACACAGCATTGCTATGCCACCGCGTCGGCGCAGAACAAGTGACCAGCGTCGATATCGACACCGGCCTGATCAACAACGCGCGCCGGCGCCTCGCCGAGCGCGACTACACACCGCACCTTGCGGTCCGCGACGGTGCGGTCGGTTGTGGAGACCGCGCGCACCGGAGGTGCCATCCTGTTGCCGCTGGACCGGCGCAATTGTGATGGTCTGCTGACCAGGCTCACCGCCGAATCCGGCGGCGTCGCGCACGGCCGTTTCCTGCCGGATTTCGGTGGATTCATGCCGCTGCGCCAACTCGACCGGCCCGACTTCGCTGATCACGCGTTCCGTCCCGTAGTGAGCTATCGCGCGGCTACCGGTCTACGTCGCCGCGGATGAACGCCTCGACAGCTGCGTAGGCGTCGGAGTCGGAGTACTGCTCGGGCGGGGACTTCATGAAATACGCTGACGCAGACGTTATCGGGCCACCGATGCCCCGGTCCAAGGCGATCTTCGCCGCGCGGACCGCGTCGATGATCACGCCGGCGGAGTTGGGTGAGTCCCAGACCTCGAGCTTGTA
>QHBZ01000175.1 GCA_003244055.1 Pseudonocardiales bacterium
CCGGTACTGGGTCAGACAGTCCGCACCCTCACTGTAGCTGGCGGACGGTCGTGCTCGCTCTCGAACTGCTGCCCGACTCTTGCTGGAACGTGTCACTACCGGCGCGGATTCCGCATCTGGCGGCCTGTCCGCTCTAGGTGAACGCCACCCGATCGGAAAGAGCGAGACTCGCTCGGGTGGTCTCGGGATAGCAGAGGGTGCCGGAGGGGACTCAGGCTGCTAGGTTTGCTCGCCATTAGGTAAGGCAACCCTGTTCGAGCGTTTCCGTCCGGGAACCACAACAGCGAAGGAGAGGCTGTGCCGCAAGCCGTGGTTCCGGTGGGCGAGTCACCAGCAGTAGTGCAGCCGCCCGCCGCGCATCCACTGGCCGCGTCGGTTGTGACGGCCGACCGTGCGGTGAAGTTGTTGTCCTTCCGGATATTCGACCGGATGACCGACCTGGCCGGCGACGGGTGGATCAGGTGTGACCACGCCCTGTCTGATCCGGATTTCTTTCTGCGGTGGCGGATGCAGGTCGCGCAACGGCTAGCCGGGCAGCAGTTGCACGCCCTGGAGTCGACCCAGGTTCCGGCGAAGACCACCGGCGGCTACGTGCTGCAGTGGTATCTGGTCATCCCGAGCTACCTCGGGGCGGTGCTGTTCCATTGCGCCCGGCGGGTGCCCTCGCTATCACCGCGGCAGCTCAGCTTCCGGCTCGACCCGGCGAAGGTGGCGGAGGTGGCGCTGCATCCGGGGCGATTCTGGTGCCTGCCAGATGATCCCGACGCGGGTCATCCCGATGCGGTGCCGGTGCCCGACGAGGCAGCGCTGGGGGCGATACTGCGCCGTCAGGTAATCGCACACGCCGCCCATTTCCTCACGGTGTACGGCCCGATGGTGCGTTTCGGATCCCGCACCCAGTGGGCGGCGGTGACCGACGTGCTGGACAGCGCCCTGCTGCTGGCTGGGCGCTCGTTCGGATCACCGCAGGCCGGCGCCGCCGATGCGCGGTTGGTGCTCGCCGATGGCGAGAAACCGCTCACCTCGGCGTCCACGATCCGCGAGCTGACTGATCACCGCGGCCGCACCCATTGGACCCGGCTGCGGGGCTCATGCTGCTTTCTCTATGCCCTGCCCGGGGTCGAGCGCCCGTGCGCCAGCTGCCCGCGAATCAACGATTCCGAACGGGCCTGCATCTTCGGCACACTTGATCGGGCTTGAGGCCGGCGCAGCGGCGTATCTTCATGATCTGTGACGCCCCAGCCGGCCGCTGCCTCGCCTCCGGAGCCACTGTTGCCGGTAGTGGTGGTCAATCCGGTCAACATCAAGGACCCGGCGAAGCTGCAGACTCAGATCACCCAGGTGTGTGTGGAGTCGGGATGGAAGCCACCGCTATGGCTGCCGACCACCATTGCCGACCCTGGTGGTGGTCAAGCGGCGGCTGCGCTGGCGGCCGGCGCTGATGTGGTGCTCGTCTGCGGCGGCGATGGCACGGTCCGCCACGTGGCGCAAGTCCTCGCCGGATCGGGCACCCCGATGGGTCTGGTGCCTACCGGCACCGCCAATCTGCTGGCCCGCAACCTCGCCCTTGCCCGGCGTGACCGTGCTCAAGCCACCCGGATCGCATTGTGTGGGAAAACCCGCGCGATCGACGTCGGCTGGGCGCTCATCGACGATGGTGCCGAGGAGCACGCGTTCATGGTGATGGCCGGGATGGGCTTCGACGCGGCGATCATGGCTGGTGCGCCGCATGAGTTGAAGGTCCGGTTGGGCTCGCTGGCATACGTCGTTTCCGGGGTGCGCGCGCTGCGCGGTCTGCGAGCCAGCATCAACCTCGCCGTCGACGGCCGGCTCGAGCTCCCCCGGCCGGTCCGCGCGGTGGTGGTCGGCAATTGCGGAAAGCTTCTCGGCGGCCTGGTGTTGATGCCCGCGGCCAGAGTCGATGACGGACTGCTGGATGTGGTGACGATCGGGCCGAGGGGAATCTTCGGCTGGCTGGCGGTGACCGCGCGGGTCCTGACCCGCAGCCGCCATGGCCACCGGATAATTCAGCACTGGCAGGGCCGCACGGTCATCATCAGCTCGGACATTGCCCAACAGGCGCAACTCGACGGCGATCCGGTGGGCGAAGCGCGAGGCATGCGGATGCGCGTCGACCGCGGCGCTCTGCTGGTTCGCTCGTGAGCCCGACCGGTGAGCCCGACCGGTGAGCCCGACCGGAGCCAGTTGGGCAGATTGATGAACCGCTGCCTGGGGCCACAGCGTTTACTGTGATGCGGGTAACACAGCCCGCGGGTTAGTCACGCTTCGACGGAGGGAGCCGTCCGATGGTGAGCCTGGTGAAGGGTTTCGCGGGCAAGCCCGCGCATGCGCCGCTGACCGACATCGGTATCGGCGCCTATACCGCTGGCGTGGCGATGCTCGTGGCCGGCGCGGCCGGGTTCCAACAGGCCGCGATGGCCACCGCGTCGGTGATCACAATCGGAATCGGGCTCATCGCCGCCTTACCCACCATCATCACCGGACTGGTGGACCTGTTCGGTATTCCGGCGGATGCGCCAGCCCGCACGCTCGGCTGGTGGCACCTGACCCTGATGGCCAGCGCCACCGGCATGTTCGCGTGGACATTCAAGCTGCAGTTGGCCGGGTACTCGACCGGAAAGATCATCAGCTTGGCGTTGACCGTCGGCATCATCTCTTGGGTGTTACTAGTCGCCGGTGGCTACCTCGGCGGCGCGCTCACCTTCGTCTACGGAGTCCGAGTGCTCAAGCGCCCCCAGTCGGCCATGGCTGACGCACTCATTCCCGGTCGCGCGGACCATAAGGACTAGGCCTGCGGCTGCACCAGGAGAAACACCTGACCCCTTACAACACACCGGTGCCACCC
This sequence comes from Pseudonocardiales bacterium, assembly GCA_003244055.1. Classification (GTDB taxonomy): domain Bacteria; phylum Actinomycetota; class Actinomycetes; order Mycobacteriales; family Pseudonocardiaceae. The sequence goes on from QHBZ01000175.1 coordinate 2,867, forward strand.
TACTCAGGCGGCACCGGTGCATAGGGGATCAGTTCCCCTTGTGGTAGGCCTCCAACACCTCAGCCGGGATGCGGCCGCGGTCTGAGACGTTGTAACCGTTCTTGCGGGCCCATTCGCGGATCGCAGCGTTCTGCTCACGGTCCACCGATGCCCGGCCACCGGTCCCGGCCCGACGTGCCGTACCCGCGACCTTGCGACGCCCGCCTGCCGCGCCCGACTTACGGGCGCTGCCGACATAGTCGGCCAGTGAGTCACGCAACTTCCCTGCGTTACCGGCCGACAGATCAATCTCGTAAGACACGCCGTCGATACCAAACTCAACGGTCTCTTCAGCGGTACCTCCGTCGAGGTCATCGACCAAGGTTACGGTGACCTTCTGCGCCATGCGCGTCGTCCTCCCTCAGGGACGTGGTGGACGGAGCCATCGCACGACGACTCCACAACGACAACGAGTAGGTTAGCCCATTTCCGTACGGATTGCGAAATCACCGTCATCGGAGTCCACTATTGTGGTCGGACCAGCGGAAACAGGATGGTCTCGCGGATACCCGAACCTGTGAGCGCCATGAGCAGCCGGTCGATCCCCATTCCCATGCCGCCACTCGGCGGCATTCCGTACTCCATCGCGGTCAGGAACTCCTCGTCCAGCGGCATCGCCTCGTCATCGCCAGCCGCCGTGAGCGCGGCCTGGGCCTCGAAACGCTCCCGTTGCACGACTGGATCGACCAGCTCTGAGTACGCGGTGGCGGACTCGACGGAACGGATGTAAAGATCCCATTTCTCGGCCAGACCCGCAACGCTGCGGTGCTCCCGGGTCAGCGGGGCGGTGTCTACCGGAAAATCCTTCACGAAGGTCGGCGCGTGCAGCTCGGGCACCACGAGGTGCTCGAACAACTCCTCAACCAACTTTCCCGGTAACCACGCATGATTACACGCAAGACCTACTCGCTCGGCGTGGCCGAGCAGCTCCGCACGTCCGGTCAGCGGAGTGATCTCCTCGCCCAGCGCCTTGGAGACCGCGCCGAACAGGCTGACCTGGGCCCATTGACCACCGATGTCGTACTCGCTGCCGTCGGCGAGTCGAACCGTTGTGGAGCCGAAGACGTCGCGGGCCACCGTCTGGTACAGCGTGCGGGTCAGCTGCGCCATGCCCTCGTAGTCGGTGTAGGCCTGATACACCTCAAGCATGGTGAACTCCGGTGAGTGCGTAGAGTCCGCTCCCTCGTTGCGGAACACCCGGTTGAGCTCGAAGACGCGCTCCATCCCGCCAACCACACAACGCTTGAGGTAAAGCTCTGGGGCGATCCGCAGGTACAGGTCAGTATCGAGAGCGTTGGAGTGGGTCACAAACGGCCGGGCCGCGGCACCACCATGCACGATCTGCAGCATCGGTGTCTCTACCTCGACGAAGTCGAGAGAATGCAGCATCGCACGGACCGATCGAACCACGTCGGCACGCATCCGGGCGGTCTGCCGGGCCGCATCGCGAACGATAAGATCGAGGTAACGCTGGCGAACCCGGGTCTCCTCGGCCAGTTCCTTGTGCGCAGTCGGAAGGGGCCGTAACGCCTTGGCCGCCATCTGCCATTGCGTCGCTTGCACGGACAGCTCCCCGCGACGCGATGTAACCACCTCGCCGGTCACCGATACGTGATCCCCGAGGTCGACATCGGCCTTCCACGCAGCCAGTCCGTCGGCGCCCACATTGGCCAGGCTGACCATGGCCTGCAACTCGGTGCCATCGCCCTCACGCAACGTCGCAAAGCAGAGTTTCCCGGCGGTGCGCAAAAAGATAATCCGACCGGTCACGGCCACGTGTTCCCCGGTGACCGCGTCCGGCGGCAGCCCGATGTACGCGTCCCGGATTTCCTTCAGTGTTCGAGTACGCGGAACTGCTACGGGGTATGGGTGCGGCCCGGAGGCCAACATGCGCTCCCGCTTGTCCCTGCGCACCCGCATCTGGTCTGGTAGGTCGTCGTCAGTTCGGGGTTGCTCGGTGGTCACCCGAACAACCTAGTGATCGGCCACGGAACCCCAGCCTGACGGGTCGTCGCCGAGCGATACGCCACAACTCTGTTCGGGAGCCTGAGAGCTGCCAGGCAGCAGGGGGCGATCCGTAGGGGGTCAGGTGATGTTGCGTTCGAAGACCATTCGCAGGCCGCGCAGCGTTAGGTGGGGGGCGTGGTGGGTGATGGTCCGCGACTCGGCGATCAGCAGCGGGGCCAGGCCGCCGGTGGCGACGACCACCACGTCGGCCTCGGCTCCTGGGGCCAGCTCTGCGGCGATCCGCTGGACCAGGCCGTCCACCTGCCCGGCGAAGCCGAACAGCAACCCGGACTGTAGAGCTTCCACGGTGCTCTTGCCGATCACCGACCGCGGTCGGACGAGCTGAACCTTCACCAGTTGAGCTGCCCGGGCAGCGAGCGCATCGATGGAGATCTCGATGCCCGGAGCCAGCGCGCCACCGAGGAACTCGCCCCGCTCGCTGACGACGTCGAAGTTGGTGGAGGTGCCGAAGTCCACCACGATCGCTGGGCCGCCGTAGAGGGTATAGGCGGCCAGCGTGTTGACTATCCGATCGGCACCCAGCTCGCGTGGATTGTCGTAGTGCAACGGCACGCCGGTGCGTACCCCGGGCTCGACGATCACGCGTGGCAGCTGCGGCCAGTACCGGTCCACCATCACTTTCAGCTCGCGGAGCAGCGCGGGCACTGTGGACAGCGCAGCGATGCCGGTGATCTTGTTGGAGTAGTCGCCGAGTAGGCCGCGGACGATCAGCGCCATCTCATCGGCGGTCATCCGGGCGTCGGTACGCATCCGCCAGTCGTGCAGCACCGCGGTGTCCTTGCAGTTGCCACCCCGATCGCCGGCGAACAAGCCCAGGACGATGTTGGTGTTGCCGACATCTACGGTGAGCAGCACTCGCCCGCCTCTTCAGACGCCGGCCGAGCCGGCGACCAGGTCTCCAGCCGGGGCATGCGCCGGATCGCCACCCTGGTGCACGATCCGGTTACCGGCGTCGACGAACACCACCCGGGGCAGGTAGCGCCGGGACTCGTCGTCGTCCATCGTGCCGTAGGAGATGAGGATCACCAGGTCGCCAGGTGCCACCAGGTGCGCGGCGGCGCCGTTGATCCCGATCACGCCGCTGCCCCGGGTGCCGGGGATGACATAGGTCTCCAGCCGCGCGCCGTTGGTGACGTCCACGATGGCCACCCGCTCGCCGACGAGCAGGTCTGCGGCGTCCATCAGTTCCTCGTCGACGGTCACCGACCCCACGTAATGCAAATCCGAATGGGTGACGGTGGCCCGGTGGATCTTGGACTTCAGCATCGTCCGGAACATCACGGGGCTCCTCGTCCGTTCGAGTCGGGACCCAGCCACAGGCCGACGTTGTCGATCAACCTCGTGGTCCCGACGGTGGCAGCCAGCAACAGCCGGGCCGGTCCTTGCGCCGGGGTCGGTCCGAGCTGGGGATTGCGCAGTGCCAGGTAGTCCAGCGCGACGGCGGGTTGCCTGGCCAACACCTCACCGGCCACTGCCAGCACCGCGTCAGGACCCCCCACGCCAGCCTGGACACCGGCGCTCAGCGCCACCGACAATGCGACCGCGGCACCCCGAGCCTCGACATCCAGGTGAACGTTGCGTGACGATAGCGCGAGCCCATCAGCTTCCCGCACCGTGGGCACCCCGAGGACCTGCACATCCATCCTCAGGTCGGCCACCATCCGCTGCACCAGCACCAGCTGCTGGTAGTCCTTCTCCCCGAACAACGCGCGATCCGGAGCGACGATCCCGAACAGCTTGGCCACCACCGTGAGCACCGCAGCGAAGTGACCCGCTCGGCTGGCGCCTTCCAGCTGCGCACCCAGCGCACCGGGCTCCACGGTGGTGTCCCCGGTAGTGTCCCCGCCGGCCGGGGACATCGCCGCCACGCTGGGTGCGAAGACCAGCTCCACGCCCTCCTCCCGGCACATCGCGAGGTCGGCGTCGAAGCTGCGGGGATAGCGGTCCAAGTCGTGGCGGGAGCCGAACTGCAGGGGGTTGAGGTAGATCGACACCACCGTGCGGCCGCCCGGGATGGCCCGGGCCGCTCGAATCAGCGCCCGGTGGCCGGCGTGCAGCGCTCCCATCGTCGGGACCAGCACGACCGGATGCCCGGCCAGGCGCAGCTTGCGAGCCACCGCAGAAAGCCCAGCGGGGTCTTCGTGGAGGGCCAGTTCGCCGCGGAGCCGGCTGGTCACCGTCGCACCTGCAGAGTTTCCCGGATCTGGCTGGCGACCGCTGGAGCCAGCAGCCCGGCAGCCTCGGCCCGGTCGGCGGTCCTGGACGCCTGCACGCGGTAGGACTCGAGCAGCTCCGGCGCGGAGTCCGCGAGCACCCGCAGGTGCAGACGTACCGTGTCGAGGTCGCCGCGGATCACCGGGCCGGTCAACGCGCGGTCGCCACGACGCAGCGTGTTGTCCAGCGCCGCCTCCAGCAGCGGGCCCAGTAGCCGTTCAGCGGGCACCACACCGGCTTGTTCCAGCGCGTCCACCGCGTCGCGCACCAGGGTGGCCAGATGGTTGGCACCATGGGCCAGCGCCGCGTGATACAGCGCCCGGGCCTCCGCTGGCACGCGCACCGGCTCGGCGCCCATCTCCAGCACCAGCGCCTCGCCGACGCTCCAGCCGGTCTCATCGGCGACCGTGACACCGACGCAGCCTGTCGCCAGCCGCGCGACATCCTCCGCGCGCCCGGTGAAGGTCATCGCGGGATGCAGCGCGAGCGGGAGCACACCGCATGCGGTCGCCGGCTCCAGGACCTCCACCCCCCGCGCGCCACTGGTGTGCACCACGATCTGACCGGCCCGGAACGCCCCAGTCGTGGCAAGCCCGGACACCAGGCCCGGCAGCACGTCGTCGGGGACGGCGAGCAGGACCAGATCCGACCGCCGCACCACGTCGTCGGGCGCCAGCACCGGCGCATCGGGTAGCAGCGTCGCCGTGCGGCGCAGGGATGCTTGGGACACCGCGCTCACACCGACCACCACGTGCCCGGCACCCGAGATGGCGGCGCCCAGGACCGAACCCACCCGGCCGGCGGAAACCACGCCCACGGCCAGCCGGGCCGGGCGGTCGGCCACACCGCGGGACGCGGCTGAACCCGACCGTGGCGTCATCGCCATTGCCGTCCTCCAAATGTTCCAGTCCCGCGCTGGCCGCGGGTACCGGACTGCCGCAGATTAACCCCGCTGGAGCTATTCGCGCCGGTCGGCGTGAGCAGCTTCACTCAACGGGTAGTCCGCGGCCCGCTGAGCCCGATGCCGAGCGGCTAGCAGCGCGTCCAACTCCTCGTGATGCCGCCACCCGGCGTCGGTACTGACATCTCCCGGAGATGTCCGGTTCTGCGAGAAGGCGAGTTCGGTGACCGCATGCTGGTAGTCGCGTACCGCGTCGGCGGCGGCTTCGCCCGCCTGACGGCGCACCGCTGCGGACCATCCCCGCCGACCGGCCTGGCTGGCCAGCAGCGGAACCTCGCTGGGTGCGATCCAACCCGCGCTGGCGAATCCTGGCAACGCCGCGGAGATCACCCGTTGTTCCCGACGGCGCTGCCAGAGCACCAGCGCGATCAACCCGCCGAACAGCGGCACCATGATCACCCCGTAGAAGGTGGGGAGAAAGCCGAACCCAGCAGATGCGTTCCACAGCGAGTGCAGCCCAACGGCTCCCAAGTACCCGATGAAGGGCAGTAGCGTCCACCGGGCCTGGTTGTGGCGCCGAACTGCCAGCCCCAAGGCGATTCCGGTCATCGCGGTGAACACCGGATGCGCGAACGGCGCAAGCACGCCCCGCATCAAGAACACGGTGGCCACCCCGCCGCCGTCGCCGACCAGCCCGTCGATGGCGAACGCGCGCCCGAAATAAAGAACGTTCTCGGTGAACGCGAAGCCGGTGGCAACCAGTCCCGCGTAGACGATTCCGTCCACCACGCCGTCGAACTCGCGGCGCCGCAGCCACAGCAGACCGACCAGGAACGAGCCCTTGAGAGCTTCCTCGATGACCGGGGCGGAAATCACTGCCCCGACGAGATCGCCACCCCCCGTACCGAGCACCCGCTCACCGAACGCTGTCGAGGTGTCGTTGACGATCGTCGCACCGAGCACCGAGATTCCCGCGCCCCACAGGAACGCGGCGAGCAGCAGCCGTGGCGGTTCGGGCTCCCAGCGGTCCACCCATAAGAACACCCCCACCACCGGCAACACTGGCAGCACCGCCGCCATCACGCCGACCAGCACGGCATCACCACCGACATCGGTGCTGATGACGCCGAGCGCGATGAGGACCGGAATCGCCAATGCGACGAGCCCCAGCACCGGCAACAGCACCCGCCTGCGCTGGGCGGCACTTCCCAGCGGCACAGGCCCAACCACACTCATGGCGGGGACCCTATGCCCCCAGCCGGCTGCGCCGACGCAGAGTTCTGGCCGTGGCGAGCGCGTCTGGGATGAATACCGCCTGAGATTCTATACTTCTGCCCTGGCGTTGAGCATCAAGAGCGACGAGGCGGACCGCCTCGCCAGGGAGCTGGCCGCCGAAACGGGTGAGTCTCTCACCCAGGCCGTGGTGATCGCGCTGCATGAGCGGCTGGTGCGCGAGCATGCGCGGCGGGGCCCACGAATCAGCACGCGGCTGCGCAGACTCCAGTCAGACGTTGCGATGCCGCCCGTAGTCGACGCGCGGGCGCCGGAGCAGATTCTCGGTTACGACGACCATGGCCTGCCTGGATGACCGGATTAGCGGCCCAGGCGGTGGTCGTTGATACCTCAGCGGCCGTCGCGGTTCTCCTGAGCGAGCCCGGCAGCGGTGATCTCGTTGACTGTCTGGAGGGCGCTGCCGGTCGGCTCATGTCGGCCGCCGCACGAGTGGAGCTGGGCATCGTGATCGAGGCTCGGCTGGGTGCGGCGGGGGCGGACGCGCTCAGCCGATTCCTGCGCGATGCCGAGATCGAAATCGTGGCAGTCGACTCCGACGCCGCGGACCGAGCGCTCAGCGCGTGGCGCCGCTACGGGAAGGGCCGCCATCGTGGCGCACTGAACTTCGGCGACTGCTTCTCTTACGCCCTCGCTGAGCGCACCGGCCTCCCGCTGCTGTGCACCGGTAACGACTTCGCCGCCACGGACCTCGACGTGATCCGACCGGATACGACCCCGGAGCCGCCCAGTTGACCCGCTGTGCCCTGGGCCGGAGTCGGCCCGCCAGCACGCCGTCGATGCCGCCAGGTACGGGAGTGCCGTGAACTCGACGGGACCGACCTTTGGCGTCGGCAGAATCGTCGGCTGCGTCGAGTTCACGACGGCAGCGGCCCTTCGGGTTGGGCGACGTTTCGCGGACCGTTGTCAGCTACCGCGCAGGGATGGTCTCGCACGCCTAGCGACCAAGGGCCGCTAGGCCGATCGGGTGTCCTTGTGAACGTGCCTGCGTCGGGGGACCGCCGCCGCTCCGTGGGCGGCTAGTAGGTCGCTCACCGTCCGTTGCGTTCCTCCCGCCGTCGGCGTGCCGGCGGGTGTCTGCCGCACGCCGTCGGCGTTGTGGTGCGAACCGTTGCCGTTGTTGTGTGATCCGAGTTGTTGCCGGTTCGGCACACCGTGCCGGCCCTGGTCATTGGGGACTCCACCCGTCGAGAACTCCCCGTTGGAGGTGTGCCTATCTGCCGGGTACGGCGCCACAACCGAGGTAGACGCAGGTGAGCGACCCGGACCGAAGGCGAGCTCGGCACCGGTCGGGCTGGGTTTCGCGTTGATCATCGCTGCGGCGACCGCCGGTCGGGCCCTGTCGGCCGCCGCAGCCCGGCTGCGGCCCTCGTCGAACCTGGGCTGGGCCGGCGACGGGAGTAGGCGGGCGGATTCGGCGCGCAGCGTGACCCGCTCCACCTGCGGACTGCCGCCCAGCAGTTGCTCCAGATTCGACCGCATCGCCGCGAGCTCGGCACGCAATTGCGCCATCTCACTCGGCGCAGAAGGCTCGGCCTGGCCGCGAAGCGCACGCTCGACGGTCAGGACGTGTTCCCGCCGGGCAGCCACCTCACGCTCCAGCTCCAGCTGGTAGACCGCCCGCAACTGATCGGCGTGCGCGGCCCGCGAGTTGATCTCGCGCCGCGCTCGCGCTGTGGTGAAAGCTGCGAACAGCGCCGCCCACAACGCCGCGACAACGCCCAACCTCAGCAGGCGGGCATCCTGAGTGCCCAGGGCAAGCACAGCTGCGGCCGCCGCACCCATGACCACCGTGCTCAGCATCAGGACCCGAGCGCTGCCACCCAGCGGCACAGGCTCAGCGGTCCCAGACATGGCGGATACCGTACCGGCTCACCGGGAAGCTGTAGACCTTTCCGCGGTAACAGGCAGCCATCGTGCGATGACAGGGAGGCGCAGACGGATCAGTCTTCCTCCGGCTCCGGATCGTCGGGACCGTCTGGGATCCGGCAGCAGTACTCCAGCCACAGCGCAGCGCCCACCAGAGCCCCCGCGCAGACCGCCCCGACCGAAGCGGCGACGGTGTCGGAGGCGGCGGACAGCAGTAGCGACCGCAGCGGCAGCACGTAGCCGAGTACCCCCAACCAGGCTCCCGCCGTGATGGCGCCGGCCAGCGAGGAAGCCTTGGCGAGCACGAGGGCCTTCGCGGCGGTGAGCGGCTGCACCGGCCGGGCTCCGGGTCGCCGCAGGATCCGCGCCCGCAGCGTCGTGCCCAACACCACCTCGGCGATCGCGAAGGCGAGCAGCGTGGTTCCAGCCGCCTGCGGCAACGGGGGCACCTCGCCATAGGACAACTGCAGCAGCAGGTTCACCAGCACTGCCGCGACCAAACCGGCAGCGATCAGATCACGGGCCCGGGTGAAGGTCACGGGCACCCCCCATCACAGTGAGCCTCCATCACGGTCGTCGCCCATCACAGTCAGTGCAGCACCAGATCCTCCCGGCGCCGCACGCTACGCCGCTCGGCGGCCGGCAACGCAGCAACCAGGTCGGCCACCCTGCCATAACCGGTGAGCACCGCACCGGGTGCAACATCGTCCCAGGGCACCAACACGAAGGCGCGCTGGTGCGCCCGGGGGTGCGGCAGGGTCAGTTGAGGATCCTGCAGGCAGGTCAACTCGACATCGATCACGTCGACGTCAAGGGTGCGCGGCCCCCACCGGACGCCGCGGGTGCGGCCCGCAGCGGTCTCACAGGACTGCGCGCGACGTAGCCACTCCTGCGCATCGGCTGCCGTGTCCTCGACCAGCAAGATGGCGTTGAGGAACTCATCCTGAGCCACACCGCCCCATGGCTCACTCGAGTACACCGGTGACATCGCGCGCACCCCATCCCCCAACCCCTCAACACACCCACGCAAGTACCCCAACCGATCCCCCACATTCGACCCGATCGACAACACCGCCGCGCTCACCGCGCGCAGCCCCTTACCGCCCAGCCCCCGGCCGCGTTCTGGATGCAGAACGCGGTAAAACGGGCTCGAGTCAGCGCGTTCTGGATCCAGAACGCGGATGGGATCACGGGGACGGCGGGTTTCGGGAGAGATGGGTGGTTACTGCGACGTCGGTGAAGGACAAGGGGATGGGAGCTTGGGGTTTGTGGACGGTAATCTCGACGGCTTGGACGCGGTGGTCGGTCAGGACGTCGGTAGCGATACGGGCGGCTACAGTCTCGATCAGGTTGCACGGGTCCCCGCCGACGATCTTGGCGGCCCGCTGGGCCAGCGCGCCGTAGTCCAGCGTCGCGGACAGCTGATCAGTGGCCGCGGCGGGCCCGAGGTCCAGCCAGACCGTCGCGTCGACGATGAACTCCTGCCCGTGCAACCGCTCGTGTTCGAGCACCCCGTGGTGGCCGTGCACCCGCAACCCGGTCAGGGTGATCCGGTCGCGGAAGCTTTCTTCGGCGTCTCCTTTGGGGCTCACCGCGGCCCCGTACCTGGTGCGACCGCGGCCCCGAGCCGCCAGGCCGCGGCGACGGCGACGGCGTCGCGGGACGCCGCGGCGTCGTGCACCCGGACCCCCCAGGCCCCAGTCGCCGCGGCCAGCGCGGACACCGCGGCTGTGGCGGTGTCCCGACCGTCGCAGCGACGTGGCGCGCCGGTCCCGCCGACCAGCAGGGTGCCGAGAAACCGCTTGCGCGAGGCCCCCACGAGGACCGGGAACCCCAGTTCGGTCAGCGCCTCGAGGTGGCCCAGCAGCGACCAGTTGTGCGCCGCCGTCTTGGCGAAACCGAGCCCGGGATCCAGCACCAACGCGCCGGGATCGACGCCGGCGACCACCGCGGCGTCCACCCGGGCCACCAGCTCAGCGCGCACCTCGGCGACCACATCTGAATAGGTGGCCAGCTCGTCCATCCGATCGCTGTGCCCGCGCCAGTGCATGAGGATCCACGGCACCCGGCAACGGGCCATCGCCGGCGCCATCGCCGGGTCGGCCAGCCCCCCGGAGACATCGTTGACCATGATCGCCCCAGCCTCCAGCGCGGCCTCGGCCACCGCGGCTCGGGTGGTGTCCACGCTGCACGGCACGCCGCTGGCGGCGAGCTCCCGCAGCACCGGAACCACCCGGGCGATCTCAGTGGGTGCGTCGACGCGCTGGGCCCCCGGACGGGTCGACTCGCCCCCGACGTCGACCAGATCGGCGCCCTGGGCGCGCAGCGCCAACCCATGTGCCACCGCGTCATCCCGGTCGCAGTACCGGCCACCGTCGCTGAAGGAGTCGGGGGTCACGTTGAGGATGCCGATCACCACGCAGCGACCGGGATCGGGCAGCGCCGGATGCACGATCACCTCCGCATCATCAGGGTCAACACCTCGGCCCGGGACGACGGGCTGGTCTTGAACAGCCCCCTCACGGCCGACGTCGTGGTGGTCGATCCTGGTTTGCGGACACCGCGCATCGCCATACACAGGTGCTCGGCCTCGATCACCACGATCACCCCCCGCGGTTGCAGCCGGCTCACCAGTGCGTCGGCGACCTGCGAGGTCAGCCGCTCCTGCACCTGCGGGCGCCTGGCGTAGAGATCGACCAGCCGGGCCAGCTTGGACAGCCCGGTCACCCGGCCCGCCGCATTCGGGATGTACCCGACGTGCGCCATGCCATGAAACGGCACCAGGTGGTGCTCGCACTGGCTGTACATCGGGATGTCCTTGACCAGCACGAGCTCGTCGTGCCCTTCGTCGAAGGTCCGTTCCAGCACCGCGTCGGGGTCGAGGAACAAGCCGGCGAACATCTCATGGTAGGCCCGTGCCACCCGGGCCGGGGTCTCGCGCAACCCCTCCCGGTCTGGGTCCTCCCCGCAGGCGATCAATAGTTCACGCACTGCCGCAGCGGCCCGAGCGTGGTCGAAAGCCGGGTGTGCGCCCCCGTCGGAATGTGTCAGCGGTTCCCGTCCTCGCCGAACCAGGGCGTCGACTGGTCATCGGGGGGCGGTTCCTGAGGCGGGCGGGCGTCAGGTGGTGCGGGCCTCCAGGACGGCGTGGGCGGTTCGGTGGCTGGGCGCCATCCCGGCGGTGCGCCATAGCTCGGCGGACCCGCGCTCGGCGGACGGTTCACGCCATCGGGCCCCTGCGGGCCGTCCGACCCGCGTTGCGGCAACGGGTAGGACTTGGTGTACGACGGGAAGCCGACCTGCGTCGGGCCGGACGGCTGCTGCCCCGCTGCCGGATATCCGGTGCCGTTGGCCGAACCCGTCGGGTAGCCGGGATGTGGCCCCGCACCGTTGGGACCAGGGTGACCGGGTGGACCATGCGGAGGCCCGCCCGGCAGGTCATCGCCGCCTGGCGCCACGCCCACCGGGGTGGGAGTCCGTTCTGGCGGCGGCCACGGCTCGCCACGCTCTTTGGCAAGCTCGCCGGCGGTCTTGATCGGCGGTTTGTCCGACGGGGTGCGTCCGCCGAAGTCGTTGAACGCGGTGATCCGCGGTCGTTTGTCCACCCGGCTGAAGACCCGCTGGAGGTCTTTGCGGTGCAGCGTCTCCCGATCCAGCAGTTCGACGACCAACTCATCGAGGACGTCTCGGTAGGTGTTGAGGATGTCCCAGGCCTCGGTGTGCGCTGCTTCGATGAGCGCCCGCACCTCTTCGTCAATCTCGTGCGCCACTTCGAGGGAGTAGTCCGGCTGCCGTCCCGCGGAGCGGCCGAGGAACGGATCACCTTGTTCTTGGCCGTACTTCACTGCGCCCAGGCGCGCGCTCATGCCGTATTCGGTGACCATCGCTCGGGCGATCTTGGTGGCCTGCTCGATGTCCGAGGATGCTCCGGTGGTCGGCTCGTGGAACACCAGCTCTTCCGCCGAGCGACCACCTAGGGCGAACACCAGCCGGGCGATCATCTCCGACCGGGTCATCATCTGCTTGTCGTCCTCGGGCACCACCAGCGCGTGGCCGCCGGTACGCCCTCTGGGCAGAATCGTGAGCTTGTACACCGGATCAAGGTCGGGCATTGCCCAAGCAGCCAGCGCGTGCCCACCCTCGTGGTAGGCGGTGATCTTCTTCTCTCGCTCGGAGATGATCCGGTTCTTGCGCCGCGGACCACCGATCACCCGGTCGACCGCCTCCTCCAGCGCCGCACCGTTGATTAGCTTGCCGCCTTCCCTGGCGGTGAGCAGCGCGGACTCGTTGATGACGTTCGCCAGATCGGCCCCGGAGAAGCCGACCGTGCGCTTGGCCAGCCCCTGGAAGTCGACGTCGGTGTCGAACGGCTTGCCCTTGGAGTGCACCTCAAGGATGGCCCGGCGACCTTGGATGTCCGGCGCGGAGACCGGGATCTGCCGGTCGAAGCGGCCGGGGCGCAGCAAAGCGGGGTCCAGGATGTCGGGGCGGTTGGTCGCGGCGATGAGGATGATGCCGCCTCGGGCGTCGAAGCCGTCCATCTCGACGAGAAGCTGGTTGAGGGTCTGCTCGCGCT
>QHBZ01000176.1 GCA_003244055.1 Pseudonocardiales bacterium
TTCGGGGTGGACATCGGCGGGTCCGGCATCAAAGGATGCACGGTGGATCTGCGCAGCGGGTCACTGGCGGACGAGCGAATCCGCCAGCCCACCCCTACGCCTGCCACGCCGGCGGCGGTGGCGGAGGTGGTCGCCGCCATCACCAGCGAGTTCGGCTGGCACGGCCCGATGGGAGTCACGCTGCCGAGCGTGATCAAACGCGGCATCGCCCTCACTGCGGCGCATCTGGATCCGGCGTGGAAGGGCCTGGCCGCCGACGAGTTGTTCTCCGAGTACTGCCGGGTGCCGGTCGTCGTGCTCAACGACGCCGACGCGGCCGGGCTGGCCGAAATGCGCTTCGGCGCAGGCCGCGACCAGAACGGAGTGGTCGTGCTGCTCACGTTCGGGACCGGCATCGGCAGCGCGTTGTTCGTCGATGGAGAGCTGGTGCCCAACACCGAACTGGGTCACCTGCAGGTCGATGGTGCCGATGCTGAGATCCGCGCTGCCGCGGCGGCCCGGGACGACGAAGCACTGTCCTGGGCGGACTGGGCCGCTCGAGTCTCCCGCTACCTGCAGGTTCTCGAAGATCTGATGTGGCCTGATTTGATCATCGCGGGCGGCGGGGTCAGCAAGAAAGCCGACAAGTGGTTGTCCCTATTGGAGTGCCGCACTCCGGTAGTGGCGGCCGCGTTGCGTAACGATGCCGGGATCGTCGGCGCGGCCGCTGCCGCCGCGGAGGGTCGCGTGCGATAACCGATTCGGCACTGCGGACCCCGCGCTGGATGGGCGTAGTTACAATGCAGAAGTCGTACACTGGAACATGGCACCGTCCCCGAGCACCCTGGATCGCACCGTCGGAATCCGGCAGGCCGCCGTGATTGTCGGCACTGGCTCCAGCGGCGGGCTCGCCGACGGGGACCCGAATTCCGCACCGCGCCCGAACACCGACTTTTCCGAAAGGCCGTCCGTGGCAGCCGCAGAACCCGCATCCCATCGCGCCGCAGCCTCGAACGCCGCAGCCTCGAACGCCGCTGCCCCGAGCGCCGCTGCCCCGAGCGCCGCCGCGTTGAGTTCCACTGCCTCGCGTTCCGGGACTGACAAGAAGCCCTCAGCCCGCAACGGCGTTGCACGCACCCGCGCGAAAACCACCAGCAGCACCAAGACGGGTACCAAACCCACCACCGCGGCGAAACCCGCGGCCGGCGCCGCCGGGGCCGCCGGGGCCGGCCCCAAAGGCAAACCAGGCGTCACCCCGGGGGTCGAGCCCGGAGCCGACATCGAAAACGGCCCCGCGGCCGAGGACCTCGCCGACGTTGAGGTCGAGGTCGAGGAGATCACCGTCGACGCCGAGGAGCCGGAGGCCCCCAGCGGTCCCGGATCGGAGGACTTCGTCTGGGACGAGGAGGAGTCCGAGGCGCTGCGCCAAGCCCGCAAGGACGCCGAACTCACCGCCTCGGCCGATTCAGTACGCGCGTATCTCAAGCAGATCGGCAAAGTCGCTCTGCTCAACGCCGAGGAGGAGGTGGAGCTCGCCAAGCGCATCGAGGCGGGGCTTTACGCCGCAGAGCGAGTGCGCAGGGCCGAGGACGTCACCGAAAAGCTCTCGCCGCAGCTACGCCGGGATCTGCGCTGGATCGTCCGCGACGGCGAGCGCGCCAAGAACCACCTGCTGGAGGCCAACCTTCGCCTCGTCGTCTCGCTGGCCAAACGCTACACCGGTCGCGGGATGGCATTCCTGGACCTGATCCAGGAGGGCAACCTGGGTCTGATCCGCGCGGTGGAGAAGTTCGACTACACCAAGGGTTACAAGTTCTCCACCTACGCCACCTGGTGGATCCGCCAAGCGATCACTCGCGCGATGGCCGACCAGGCTCGCACCATCCGGATCCCGGTGCATATGGTGGAGGTGATCAACAAGCTGGGGCGGATCCAGCGCGAGCTGCTTCAAGACCTCGGCCGCGAGCCCACTCCGGAGGAGCTGGCCAAGGAGATGGACATCTCCGCGGAGAAGGTGCTGGAGATCCAGCAGTATGCCCGGGAACCCATCTCGCTGGATCAGACCATCGGCGATGAAGGCGACTCGCAGCTCGGCGACTTCATCGAGGACTCCGAGGCCGTGGTCGCGGTGGATGCAGTCTCATTCACCCTGCTGCAGGATCAGCTGCAATCCGTACTGGCGACGCTGTCCGAGCGGGAAGCCGGGGTGGTGCGGCTCCGATTCGGCCTCACCGACGGTCAACCCCGCACCCTCGATGAGATCGGGCAGGTGTACGGGGTGACCCGGGAGCGTATCCGGCAGATCGAATCCAAGACGATGTCCAAACTGCGCCACCCGTCTCGCTCCCAGGTCCTGCGCGACTACCTGGACTGACGGTAGCCCTTCAAGGACCACCAACCCCGGTCGCGCCAGTCTTTAACGACCACCAACCCAGCGCTAGTAGTCCTGGTTCGAGTCCCCGCCGGGCTAGGGCCAGGAACTGCGCTGGGGTGAGGCAGCCGGCGCCCTCGGGCAGAACGCCGAGTAGCGGGAGACCAGTGACGGCAGGCAGATCGTCGAGGTTGCACCGGGCAGCAAGGTCAGGCTCGGCGGGCCAGGCACCGATCACAGTCCCGACACAGCTCAGGCGGCGGGTACGCAGCGCTTCCACGGTGAGTGCGGTGTGGTTGAGGGTGCCAAGCCCGGCGGTAGCCACCACGAGCACCGGAGCGGACAAGGCAGCCGCGACGTCGGCGAGCGTTCCCCCACTGTCGTCCAGATGCACCAGCAACCCGCCGGTACCCTCGATCAGCAGCAGATCATGCTCGGCAGCGAGTTCCCGGGCCACCGCGGCAGCCGCGGCGGTCGTCACGGGGATCAAACCGGCGAGACGGGCCGCGCTCGCCGGTGCAAGCGGGTGGGGGAAGCGGACCAGCTCCCGGCACGTGACCGAAGGACCTGCGAGCCGTCGCACCTCATCGACGTCGCCCGGCTGTGCCACGTCAAGGCCGGTTTGGGCCGGTTTGAGTACCGCCACTCGACGGCCGGCGGCCACGGAGAGGGCGGCGATCGCAGATATCACCGTCGTCTTGCCGACTCCGGTGCCCGTCCCGGTCACCACCAGAACGGTCACCTGATCGCGCCGGCCAATACCGCCACGAGCACCTGGGCCACCTGAGCCAGGTCTGAATCGGTCAGCGCGGCATGTGCCGTCAGCCGCAGCCTGCTCGTCCCAGCAGGCACCGACGGCGGCCGTAGGCACCCCACCCGCACACCGTGGCGCAGGCACTCGGCGGCCGCATCGACCGCACGTTGCGGCTCGCCGAGAATGATCGAGACCATCGCGGACATCGGCGGGGGTGCGTCCGCTGCGGTGGCAATGGCTGCCGCGGCGGCGAGCGCCCGGCGTGGCAGTGCAGGCTCATCGCGCAACACTCGCAATGCCGCCAGCGCCGCGCCGGCAGCCGGCGGCGCCAGGCCGGTGTCGAAGATGAAGCTGCGCGCCGCGTTGACGAGGTGCTCGACCACCGCGGGAGAAGCCAGCACCGCCCCGCCCTGGCTGCCCAGCGACTTCGACAGGGTGACCGTGGCTACCACATCGGGTTCGCCGGCCAGACCATTCTCAGCGATCAGTCCCCGCCCGCCGGGCCCGTGCACTCCGAGCGCGTGCGCCTCATCGGCCAGCAGAACCGCGCCATGCTGCCGGCACACCGCGTGCAGTTCCGGCAGGGGCGCGAGATCACCGGTCACGCTTCCCACTGAATTGGTGACGACCAGCGCCCGCTGCTCTGACCGGGTAGCCAGCGCGGCAGCTACCGCGGAGACATCGGCGTGCGGGGTGACCACCACTCGGGCCCGGGACAGCCGGCACGCGTCCACCAGCGAGGCGTGGCTTGCGGCGTCGGACACGACGAGACTATGCGGGCCGGACAGTGCCGTCACCGCGCCGAGATTGGCGGTGTAACCGGAGGAGAACACCAGGGCCGTCGGTGCGCCACAGAATGCGGCCAGCTCCTCCTCCAGTTGGGCATGCAGCTCTGTGGAGCCGGTGATCAGGCGCGATCCGGTCGACCCGGTACCCCAGGTGTGCGCCGCATGCACCGCGCCTTGCACGACCCGGGGATCCCTGGCCAGACCCAGGTAGTCGTTGGAGGCCAGGTCGATCACCGGCTCGAGCGCCGGCCGCGACCGCAGTTCCCGCCGCAGCCCAGCGGTCCGGCGCAGGTCCGCTTCATCGTCCAGCCAGTCCAGAGCCCCCGTCACCTTGGATACCGTCACGACCGGCGAGCGTACGTCGCGCTGGTCAAGGACCGCTGGGTGGCCGCGCCGTAGGGGACGTCGGCGATCCGGGTGGATCAGCCCGCGCTGACCGCGGCGAGCACTCCGCGACTGACCATCGCAAGGTCGTCGTCGCCGGTAATGTAGGGCGGCATGGTGTAGACGAGATCGCGGAAGGGACGCAGCCACACGCCTTGCGCCACCGCGGCGGCGGTGGCGGCGGGGAGGTCGACCTCATGGTCGAGCTGTACCACCCCGATCCCGCCCAGCACCCGTACGTCAGCCACCCCCGGCAACTCCGCAGCCGGCGCCAACCCGGCCCGTAACGCCGCCTCCAGCCGCCGCACCTCGGCCCGCCAGTCCTGCCCGAGCAGCAGGTCGATGGAAGCCGATGCCACCGCTGCCGCCAGCGGGTTGGCCATGAACGTCGGTCCGTGGGCGAGCACCGGGACCTGGCCACCGGAGATACCCTCGGCGACCCGCGATGTGCACAACGCCGCGGCCATCGTGAGGTAGCCGCCGGTCAGCGCCTTGCCCACGCACATCACGTCCGGACTGACTCCGGCGTGGTCGGCGGCGAAGAGCTCTCCGGTGCGACCGAACCCGGTGGCTATCTCATCGAAGATCAGCAGCACGTCGTGGGCCAACGTGATCTCCCGCAGCACGTGCAGGTACCGCGGGTCGTGAAAGCGCATCCCGCCGGCGCCCTGCACAACCGGTTCGACGATCACCGCAGCCAGCTCGTCAGCGTGTTGCTCGACGGTGTCGGCCAACAGCCCTACGTACGCCGGATCAAGCTCGACCGGCGGCCGCGGCACGAATACCTGCTGGGACAGCACGCCTGACCACAGCGAGTGCATGCCACCTTCGGGATCGCAGACGCTCATGGCACCGAAGGTGTCCCCGTGGTACCCGCCGCGCCAGGTGAGCAGCCGGTGCTTGGCGGGGCGCCCTAGCGAACGCCAGTACTGGAGGCACATCTTCATCGCGACCTCGACCGACACCGAACCCGAGTCGGCGAAGAACACGTGCTGCAACGGCTCCGGCGTGATCGCCACCAGCTGGCGGGCCAGCTGGACCGCGGGCTCGTGGGTCAGGCCCCCGAACATCACGTGGCTCATTCGACGGAGCTGGTCGCGCACCGCGGCATCGAGCGCCGGGTGGGCGTAGCCGTGGATGGCCGCCCACCACGACGACATCCCGTCCACCAGCGCGGAGCCATCGGTCAGCTGCAGCCGAACCCCGGCCGCCGCCCGGACCACCAGCGGGGCGACCCACCCTGGCATCGGCCCGTAAGGGTGCCACACGTGCGCCCGGTCGGCAGCGAGCAGATCCTGCGCGGGGTCCACAACCCGCGACCCTACGATCAGCCGCGACCAGATGGAATATGCACACAGAGTAACAATGGTGACAGAAAGTGCTCGATGTAACACGACGCGGCATGGTTGCGATGACAAGCTGTACAGGGTCCCTTAGGGGATCCAGCGGCGTGGTCCTTCGGGGCCATCCGTAGGGGGCAGCGGGGCGCGTTCGACCGTCTGGGAATGGATGTGGACCACACATTCTTCCCTGACACCTGGGGAGGGGACAGCCCAATGGCAGTACGTTGGCGACCATGCACGTTTCGCGACCGAGCCGATCTCGTTCGCGTCTCATGATTTCACGACACCAGCCGGCGCGAACTCTCGCGGCTAGCACCGTTGCCGTAGGTGCTGAGTACACCGGTATCCAGGAGTCTCCCGCGATGGTCCATCCTTCCGCGCAGAAACCGGGCGCGGATACGAAACCGATCCGGGTATTGCTGGTTATCGACATGAGTCTGTTACGTGGAGCACTTGCCACGGTGCTGTCCAGCGAGGACGACATCGAGGTGGTAGCCGGAATGGCAGCAGGCGACCGGGTGGTCGCCACCGCGATCCGGCACCAACCCGATATCGCTGTGTTGGACCTTGACCAGGGTGGATCGGACGTACTCGCGACCGCGCAGGCGCTGCACGAACGGCTTCCCGGATGCCGGGTGATCGTGCTCGCCGCGGCGCACCGGCCGGGTTTGGTCCGTCGGGCACTGGATGTGCCGGTGGCTGGTGCGGTGGACAAGGACGCCCAGCCGCGACGGCTGCTGGCCACAATCCGCCAGGTCGCCAAGGGGAAGCGGGCGATCGACCCCGCTCTCGCGGTTGCCGCGATCGGTGTGGCGGGTAGCCCGCTGACCCCCCGGGAGCTCACGGTGCTCGACCTCGCCTCGGGAGGGGCGTCGCCGACCGAGATTGCCCAACGGCTCTTTCTCAGCCGCGGGACCGTGTGCAACTACCTTTCGCGCGTGATGACCAAGCTGGAGGCACGCACCCGGATCGATGCGATTCGCATCGCCGCCGAGGCGGGCTGGATCTGACAGTTCTGGTGACGACGGGCCGGCCACTGAAGTGAGCTCCGGCCCGTCGTTTCCCTTACCATTGCGCCCCGACCACCGGGCCCTGACCCGAGTCCCAGAGGCCGACCAGGTCGCGGTACAGCGGTGCATTCGCAAGCAGTTCCCCGTGGGTACCCGCTATCATGTTGGCGCCGTCCATCAGCACGATCCGCTGCGCCCGCAACGCGGAGCTGATCCGGTGCGCAACGATGATGAGGGTGCCACCGCGGGCCGCCAGGACCCGCTCTACCCGTTCCTCCGCGATCGGATCCAGGTGGCAGGTCGCCTCGTCCAGGATCAGCACCGGCGCCGGAGTCAGGTGCGCCCTTGCGACCGCGATGAGTTGGCGTTCGCCGGCCGAGAGCGTGCCGGGATCGACCACAGCGTCATATCCACCAAGGCGCGTCACCACGGAGCGCAGGCCCAGCGTGTCGACAACGGTCTCGAGCTCGGTGCCGGTAGCGGCGGGATGCAGGTACCGCAGGTTTTCGCCGATTGTCCCGGCGAAGACATACGCCTCCTGGGGAATCAACACCCGGTGGCTGACCAGGGTTTGCGAATCGAGATCCCCGACCGGCACGCCGCCCAGGCGAACACTGCCGCGGTCGGCGATGTGCGTCGCGGCGAGCAGCCCCGCCAGGGTGGACTTCCCCGCACCGCTGGGACCGACCATGGCCAGGTGCTGCCCCTGCGGGATCAGGAGGTCCACGTGGTTGACCACCGGCTCGGCGTGGCGACCGTAGGAGAAGGTGACACCATCCAGTGTCAGGTCGTACCCCTGGGGTGCGCGCACCTGGGCCATCGCCGGGGGTACCGGGCGCTCGCCCGCCTCGACGAGCCGGCCCAGGGTGACCACTAGTTTCAGGCCCCCTGCGCCCAGCCCGTCGACGAGCGACTTCAGCGCGGGCATCAGGCCCTGGGTCAGGTAGACTAGAGCACCGGCGATGGTGCCCAGCGTAGAGCCGGTCGCGAGGAGCCACGGTGCCGCGAACAGCAGGCCCACCGCGGGCAGCCAGCCACCAATCGCCACCGACAGCGTGCGGATCGCCGTCATCCGGGCCAGCGTCCGTTCCGCATCCGCGTGCGCGTCAACGTGACATTGCACCTGCGCGCAAGCTCGGTCCCCGGCACCACAGGCGACCACGTCGCGCAGGCTGTGCGCCACCGTGCTGGCGGACTCGGCGACCGCTTCGTCGGTGAGCACGTGATCGCGCTGCCGGGCCATCATCGAACGTAGAGAAACCAGGAAAACCGTCAGACCGGCCAGCAGCGGCGGCAACACCAGGAGCCCGACAACCCCGGTCAGGGTGGCCATCCCGATCACTGCGCCGACCGTGCTCACCAGGAAGCCGGTGGTGAGCAGCAGCAAGCCGGCGAAGTTGTCCCGCACCACCTCAACCTGATGGGTCAGCCGGGCCACCGCACCCGAATCGGGCCGCCCGCCCAGCACCGTAGATCGCTGCAGCGCACCTCCCACGACGTTGTCCACCAGGTGATCGCGGAACGGCTCGACGATCTGCGCGAGAATCCGGTACACCCGGCGGGTGGCCAGGGCCCCGGCCAGCACGGCCACAGCCAGCACACCGAGCCACGCCGCTCCGGTAGCGGGCCGGCCGGCGAGAAATCCGTCATCCAACGCGTGCGCCACGCCGTAGCCGGACAGCAGCAGCGGTAGCACCTCCAGCACCGACCACACAGCAAACCGCACCAACGCCTGCGGGTGCCTGCGCAGTGCGGCTAGCAGCACCCCGGGGACGGTGTTCGTTGCGGAGCTGCGCTGCGCCGGCATCGTGGTGGACGTCATGCCGGTACCCCGAGTGGTTGCGCGGGCACTGCCTCGGCGCCGAACAGGGCGCGGTAGTCCGGGTCGCGCCACAGCTCGCGGTGCGGACGCAGACCGCGCAGGCTGCCGCGGTCGAGCCAGGCAACCAGATCCGTCCGGGCGGCGGTCGCCGCTCGGTGCGCGATGATCAGCCGGGTTTGGTCCCGGTCTCCACTGGCCAGCACGGCGCCGACCTGCCGCTCGGTCACGGTGTCCAGGCTGGATGTCGCGTCGTCGAGGATGAGCACCCGGTAGGAGTGCGCGAAGGCTCGGGCTAGGCCGAGGCGCTGCATCTCACCACCGGACAGCGGGGCCGCTGCCAACTCGGTCTGGTATCCCTGCGGCAACCTCTCGATGAAGGTATCCGCGCGCGCGGTGGCGGCGGCCGCTCGGACCTCCGCCGCTGTGCGGCTGCCCGGTCCGAAGTTGATCACATCTTCGATCGTGTCGCCCACCAGCGCCGGACGCTCGAAAGCGAAGCCCACCGCGCCGCGTAGCTCCTCCTGGGAAAGCTCGGGCAGCGGCACACCGTCGAGCAGCACGTGGCCCTGTTCGGGATCGGCGAGCCGGCCGGCCAACGCGGCGAGCAGCGACTTGCCGCCCCCGGACCGGCCGACCACAGCCACCGTGGCACCAGCCGGAACGACGAGGTCGAGCCCGGCGATGACCGTCTCCCCGGCGGCCGACACCCGCACGCCGCGGAACTCAAGCCGGCCGCCTTTGCCGGACGAGTCGGGCAGTCTCGCGTCGCCGTATCGGGTCACCGGCTCGCTGAGTACCTCAGCCGCACGCCGGCCGCCCGCCCGGGCTCGGGAAAGTTTGTTCAGAAATCCCACGGCCGATCCGATGCCGGCGGCCATCAACGCATACCGGCTGGCGGCGTAGAGCTCGCCGACGCTCAGCCTGCCGGCGACGACCCCGAACCCGGCGACCCCGACCACGGACAGCTGCAGCAGCGGCCCGATCACGGCGGCCTGGCCGGTCATCCGCCACTGGTTGCGCCACATGCCCATGCCATGCTCGCGCAGCCCGGGCAACGGTTGGAGGATCCTTCGTCGCTCGCGTTCGATGCTGCCGGCGGCCGCGATCGTGCGCGCCCCGGACAACGCGTCGAGCAGCCGCGCCGCAATCAGTCCTTGGCTGTGCAGGTAGCCCCGGATGGTCTCGGTGTTGTCCCGAACGAACACTCGTAGCAGCCCGGCCATCGCCAGTAGGCCGGCCAGCGCGGTGAGCCCCACCCAGGGATCGATCAACGTCAACGCGATGATGCTGCCGACCGGCGGTAGTAGACCCACGCCGACCATGACCGCGGTCATCCCGACCTGGCCCGCCTCGCTGGCGTTGCGGGTGACCCGGGTCACCAGGTCTCCGGTTTCAAAGCGGCGGGAAGCCGCCGGGCCGATCGCGACGAGATGCCGGACCAGCATCATCCGCAGCCAGGCCGTGCACCGGGCGGTGCTCTGTCCGGTCGCGATGTCACCGATGACCTTCCCAACCACCATCGCGGCGATCAGCGCGGCGCAAGCCAGCAGGGCCCTGGTGATGTGGCCACCACCGGGCAGCGCGTCCAGGGCGCGACCGATTGCGGTGGGCAGCAGGATGTCCGCGCCCGCGGCGAGCAGTGTGGCCAGCGCCAGGGCCCAGGTCCACCAGCCACCTTGGCGACCCGTCGAGAGCAGCAAGCGGTCAGCTTGTCTCCACGATGGATTGTGCGAACCCGCCGACGCCCCTGCCGGATCGCTGTTCACGCGACCTCCGCATTGTCGTGATGATTGCTGGGTGTTCGGAAGGTATGGCAAATCATTGGGTGGTCCGGGGCAACGCCGGCTGCCCCGGACCACCCTGCAATGAAACTCAGCCGCAGAGCAGCAGGCTGATGTCACTTCCGCCCTCGTGGTCGCGACGGTGGCGGTCGTGGCAGTCGTCGTAACCGCCAGCCGGCTCCATAGCCTGCAGGTCGAGAAGAACCATTGTTTTCACCTCCCTCCGTATGTCGAAGCGGATACCAAACCGTTCCTCCCGGTCAGCACCGCCGGCACGGGGGCATCGTGCGGCGGAAACTGCCGTGGTTCACAGAGGAACGGGAGACCGACGGGGTGCTCGTGTACAGCCGCACCCAGTGCGAGTAGGACGCCTGCGGCGCCGCTCGCCAGATCCATCGACAGCCGGAGCAGCTGTTCGCCGGGAAAAGCGAGATGGCCCTGGTAGTCGATGCGGTGCCAGCCGAGGCGCCGGATCTGGGCGGCAACCTCGTCATGCCAGACCGCGTGCCCGGGTGGGTATGCCCGGCTGAGGTAGAGAATCATTCCGGCGCGGCCGCTGAACAGACCCGGCTGGATGTAGAACCGGGACAGTGCGGCGCGGCGAATAGCGGCCGCTGCGTTGACGAACTCGTCATCGACCCGGTGCGTGAGGTACTCGTCGAG
>QHBZ01000177.1 GCA_003244055.1 Pseudonocardiales bacterium
AGCAGGGCGGTCCCGACGCTGGACAGGAAGAACGTCCGTGATCTCGGCTTCGGGTATAGCCGGTCACGGCGGGCGGCATAGGAGCCCAGCGCGTCGGTGGCGCTGGGGTGCAGCGGCACCAGTCTCGTGTGGCCGAACTTCGCGTCCCGCATCGTGAGCACCCCGGCGATGAGGTCGACGTCGTCTCGGGTCAGGCCGATGGCTTCACCGATCCGCAGGCCCGACACCGCGATCAGACCGAACTGGCCCTCGTGGGTCGCCGCCCGCAGCGGCGGCCGGAGCTGCCGCGTCGCGGCCAACAGGGCGCCCACCTCGGACTGGGACCACAGGTGCGGAATCCGGCGGGCGACCCTGGTCGGGAAGACACCGCGAGCGGGAACCTCGGTCGAGGGGTCGATCGTCTTGAGGTAAGCGGCGAACCCGCGGGCCGCGCCGAGCCGGTGCGCCCAGTTGATCGGCGCCACGTCCCGGGGCAGCCGTGCCCAGGAGATGGCCAACTCCGCGGTCAGCGTCGCCGCGCCGGCGGCGTCGAGGTAGGCGACGAGCTGAGGCAGCACCTGGCCATCGCGTTTGAGTTTGAAGCCCAACGCCCGGCGCATCCTCAGGTAGTCCGCCACGTGTCCGGCGAGATCGCTCACCGGCCCGCACCCGTCGGCCAGGGCTGGGCCAGCGCGCGGAGCTGGTCGAGGTCGACCCTGGCGTAGATGGCGGTGCTGGTCGCGTTGCGATGGCGCAGCACCTGGCTGATCTCCGATAGGGGGACACCGGCGCGGACCATCTCGCAGGCCAGCGTGTGCCGCAGCCGGTGCGCCCCGACCGGGGCGACGCCCGCCCGGACGCAGGCGCGGCGCACGATCGAGGACACCCCACCCCGGCCCAGCGCCCCGATCGGCGCTCTCGCCCGCAGGAACATCTCCCGCGCGGTGGTCGTCGGTCGGCCCCGCTGCAGGTAAGCAGCGATCGCGGTGCCGACATCGCCAGGCAACGGAAGCCGATCCTCGCGGCGGCCCTTGCCGTGGACCACCATCTCCGCCGCCCGCCAGTCGAGGTCGGCCAGGGTCAACGCGGCAACCTCACCGGCCCGCAAGCCCAGGCGCAGCAAGATGATCAGCACTGCGTAATCCCGCCGGCCGTCGGAGCGTCGCTGGTCACACGAGCCCAACAGGGCGGTCGCGTCGGCCTGGCTGATCCCTCGGGGCAGGCCAGGGCGGCGACGACCGGTCATGGTCAACGCCGCCGCCGACAGGTCGGTCGCCACGAGACCGTCGAGGAAGCAGAACCGCAGGAACGAGCGCAGCGCCACCACGAAGAACTGGGCCGACCCGACCGAGCCCGCGGTGGCCTCGCGCAGCACGGCGCGAGTGACATCGGCTGCGGTCAACTCGGCGAGCTCAGCTCCGGTGGCGCATCCGGCCAGGAAACGACGAGCCCGCTCCACGTAGGCCGCCGCGGTGCACGGCGCAAGCGCCCGCTCCTTGAGCAGGTAGCCGTGGAACGACGCCAGCAGCACTTCGGATGCTGAGCACGGCGGCGCCGGCTCGTTTACCGGCAACACGCCCAGCGAGCCCAGCAACCCGAGCAGGGCCGCCAGGCTTCGCGGCGAGGTCGACCCTGTGCGCCCAGCGGCGCGTCGCTCAGTGAAGTACTGCTCGACCCGTCGGCTGGTCAGGTCGGCCGCTGTCATGCCGGCCGCATCAAGCCAGCCGCTCAGATGCGCCATCAATCTCATCACGTTGACCGTGGTCAACGGGGTGTAGCCGAGCTCCTCCAGCCTCGACGTGAACGCGGCGGCGAACGGAGCCAACGGCCCCGCCACCCCAACCTCGCTGACCCTGCTAATTGGCCTGCCCATCGTTGCTCCTCCTCCTGGATCGGAGGACGAAGCCTGAACGACGGCGTGAGGACCGCCTGGATTATGCCGACAACATCCGCCCACCCACCCCCACGGAGCAGCACGTTCTCACCGAGGTCGGCATAACCCACAGGTCGGCATAATCCACGTTGTGCCGACGTCGGCACAACGTGGACAACGGGTCGATGTTCATCGA
>QHBZ01000178.1 GCA_003244055.1 Pseudonocardiales bacterium
GCCAACGCCAGCGGCAGCACCCGGCGGGTGGCCACCGCGCGCTCCACCCCGCACAGCGCGAGCAGTGAACCGATGGCCACCACCGGCTCCAGGCGCAGCCCGTTGTTGTAGGGCAGCCAGAAGGCCAGGAAAACCGCGGCGGCGGCCCATCCGGCGGCGGCGCTGCGGCGGACCTCCCGGCCCAGCCGTGGCAGCACCTCCCGGCTGATCAACAGCCAGCTGACCCCGCCCATCGCGGCCGACGGCAGCCGCAGCCACGGTGGCACCGTGCTGATCTGGGACCACAGCGCATACAGCTCGTAGGGCCAGCTGAACGGCGCCTCGGGGGCGTTGAACCATCGGTAGTAGTTGCCGATGTAGCCCATCTCCGCGCGAGTGCGGATCATCGTCAGGATGTAGCCGTCGTCTGAGGTGATCCCGCCGATGACCACCCATACGGCGAGCACCGCGATCACTGTCGCGTCCCGGCCGGTGGGGCGCCACCAGCCCGAGGGCAGTACCCGGGGAGCCCGGCGACCGATCCGCCCGTCGAGGCGATGCATCAGGATCAGGCTGATCAGCACGGCCAGCACGGCAGCCGCTATGGCACCGAGCTTGATCGGATGCGGGACGGACTGGAACCGGGTGTCCGCGGTGATCCGCACCGCCAGCCCACGCACCGGATCCCGCTGCTCGACCAGGGCCGAGTAGATGCCGGTCACCTGCGGGCGGACGTCCTGGTTGACCTTGACGAACCGGGTGGGGCCGGCCGACGCCGTGGTGCCCCTGGCGTCGGAGGAGATCTGGATCATGCATTGTCGCGGGGCCGGCGGGATGGCGCTGAGCAGGATGTTTCCCAGCGCCTGCCCACGGCTGATCAGGGTCAACTTCCCAGCGTCGACCTGCAGCACCATTCCCACCGCGGCACCCTCGGTCGATCCGGGTGGGGTGGTGGCCAGCAGCGACGCCGGCTGCGGCGACCGCGCGTCCAGGGAGACAGCTGCCGCGCACGGGATCGCGGCGGTCATGTTCTGCGGCTGGTACGTGACCAGCGGCGCGTTGACCGGGGCGAGGTCTCCCGAACGTGGCCAGGTGATCACGGTGGTGTCCTGGATCACCGGCAGCAGCGGTACCGCGACGGCGAGCAGGGCACCGAGTAGGCCGAACAACGCGGCGGCGAACCGGAGCAGCCGGATGCCGCGGTTGCCCTTGTTGCCACCGTCGGGGGTCGCCTCGGTAGCGTCGTCGCCGGTGTTCGGGCGGCGGCGCGAGATCTCGATGTGCCCGGATGTCAGCACGCGAGGAGGCTAGCCCAACGGCACTAACCGCATACCGCCTGTCCCATACATTGACCAGAACGTTACGCCCGGAGCCTCATGCCCAGCGCCTCGCGCCCAGCGCCGTGACAAGGCCTCAGTGCCGGTAGAAGCGCTCCGCGCGTCCTTGCCGGAGCAGCTTGAGCCACTGCCGGAAGGCCCGTGGGTCCCGTTTGGTGCCCAGGAAGTACAGCCCGAATCGGAACACCTCGAGCATTCCGATCCGTCGCATACCGGGCTGGGACAGCAGGTAACCACGGTTGCGGTAGGTGTAGTAGCGCTTGATCTCGTCGGCGGGGTCCTGGGCGTGGAAGTGCCCCCGGAGCATCGGCTTGAACTCCGCTGAGCCGTCAGGGTGGGCGTAGGAGGCCCGCAACGTCGTGCCGAAGCGCAACCCGGACCGCACCACCCGGCGGTGCACGTCCACTTCGTCGCCGCGGACGAACAGCCGGTAGTCCGGGACGCCGACGACGTCCAGGGCCGCGGCGCTGAACAGCGCGCCGTTGAAGAAGCTCGCGATGCCGGGCAGGAAGTCGGTACCCAGTTCGCTGCGGCGGCGCTTCCAGGTCAGTCCCCGGCGCAGCGGGAACGCGAGCCGTTCCGGGTCATCGATGTTGACCACCACCGGGGAGATCACCGCGAGATCCCGGCGGTTGGCCTCCTCCAGCAGCGTCTGCAGGACCCGGACGTCGGCAGGGCATCCGTCGTCGTCGGCCAGCCACACCCAGTCCGCGCCCAGGGCCAGGGCGTGCAGGATGCCCAGCGCGAACCCGCCCGCGCCGCCCAGGTTGCGCAGCGAGGGAAGGTAGGTGGACGGGATCGGGCAGTCCGCGACGACCTCCTCAGCGGGATCGTCCGGCCCGTTGTCCACCACCACGAGATGGTCGGGCGCTCGGGTTTGCGCGCTGATTACCGCCAGCGACTTCGCCAGCAGCTCCCGCCGGTGCCGGGTCACCACCACCACAACAACCCTCGTCACCCGATGACCTCCGAGCCGGCAACCGCTTTCAGCGGGCTGAGCGTGGCGAAAACGGGCATAATAGCCACGCTCAGCCCGCGCGATGCGGTGCCGGTGGTCATCGGGTTGCCCCGGTGACACGGTTGAGGGCTTCTGGGCTGAGGTTTTCGAAGGGGTCCTTGCCCTTGTAGTGGGACAGCACCTCGCGCAGGTCGCCGTGCTCCCGGATCTGTCCGTGGTCGAGCCACAAGCCGGAGGTGCACAGCTCGATGAGGAACTCGTCGGAGTGCGACGCGAACACCAGGATCCCGGATCGCCCGACCAGCGCGGTCAGCCGCTCGCGGGCCTTCTCCAGAAATGCCGCGTCCACCGCACCGATGCCCTCGTCGAGCAGCAGGATCTCCGGGTCGATGCTGGTCACCACGCCCAGCGCGAGCCGGACCCGCATACCGGTCGAGTAGGTGCGCAGCGGCATCGACAGGTAGTCGCCGAGTTCGGTGAACTCGGCGATCTCCTCGGTGCGGGCCTCCATCTGCTTGCGGGTCATCCCCAGGAACAGCCCCCGGATGATGATGTTCTCGTAGCCGGAGATCTCCGGGTCCATGCCGACGCCGAGGTCGAAGACCGGGGCGACCTTCCCGACGATCCGGGACACGCCCATGGTCGGCTCGTAGATCCCGGACAGCAACCGCAGCAGGGTGGACTTGCCGGCCCCGTTGTGCCCGATCAGACCGACCCGGTCGCCGTGCCGCAGGGACAGGGTGATGTCCCGCAGCGCCTCGATGACCGGCACCTTGGCGTCCATCCCGATCTTGCCGCCGGCCCGTCCGACCGTGCCCAGCAGCGCCTTCTTCAACGACCGGGTCTTCGCGTCGAAGATCGGGAAGTTGACGCAGGCACCGCGCACGTCGATGGAGACCATTATCTCTTAACACCCAGTCCTGATCATACCCAGTAGGAGACTCGGGCCCGGTAGTTGCGCAGGATCAGCAGCGCTGCCGCCCACCCCACCACAGTGATGGCCAAGCACACCACCCAGTGCCGAAGTTCGAAGGACTCACCGATCATCGGCCGCCGCAGGATCTCGATGAAGTGCAGGAACGGGTTCAGCTCGGCAAGCCGGGCCCGTTGTGCTCCCGGGCCACCCTTGTTGAGCAGGTCCTGGTAATTCCAGACGATCGGCGTCATGAAGAACATCAGGGTGACGACGCTGCTGGTCACCGGGGGGATGTCGCGGTAGCGGGTCGCGATGATCCCGATCAGGACCGCCACCCAGGCCCCGTTGAGCACGATCACCGCCAGCGCCGGCAGAGCCATCAGGCTGCCCCACCCCAGGTGCGTCCGGAAGATCAGCACGAGAGCCGCCCAGACCAGCACGTTGTGCCCGAAGAACAGCAGTTGCCGCCACACCAGCCGGAAGACGTGCACGCTCAGCGGTGCGGGCAGATGCTTGATCAGGCCCTCGTTGCGGATGAAGACCTCGGCTCCCTCGTTGATGCAGCTCGCCATGAACTGCCAGATGATCAGGCCGACGGCCAGGTAGGGCAGGAAGAAGTCGATCGGTTGACCGAACAGCGCCGCGTAGAGCAGTCCCATGCCCAGCGCCTGGACTCCGAGGCTGATCGTGATCCACAACGGTCCGATCACCGAACGCCGGTAGCCCTGTTTGATGTCCTGCCAGCCCAGATGCCCCCACAGCTGACGTTGCTGCCACCCGGCGCGCAGATCACCGATCGCCCGGGACCAGCTCCGGGATGACAACCCCGGGTCCTCGCTGATCTCCGGCACCGCTGCGGTGTACTGCATGGTCCGCGAGGGTACCCGTGCTGCTTGCCGGCCCCCGGCCTGCGGGTGCGCCCCCGGCGGTGCGCCCAACGCCGCCGAGGGCTGTCATTGTGGCGTGAGCGTTCGGTCGTCAGGGCAACAGGGTGAAGTGCGGGACGTGTGTGGGGCGCATCGGGCGGAAGTGACGGTGATCGAGGGTCGCGACGTCACTGATCCCGAGTCGCTCGGCGCATACGACAACCGAGGCGTCCACCGTTCCGAGCGGGAAGTCCCGGTAGGTGTCCACCAACTCGATCACGCGGAACCAGTCAGCAGCGGCCAACGGCTCGACGCTGAACGCCCCCGAGGCGAGGTCGCCGAGAAACAGCAACTCCGCTCGGGTGCCGAGGCGGGTCTGCACGAGGTAGCACACTTCGGTGATGACCAGCTGCGGAACGATCAGCGTCCCCTCATGGCCGGCCAGCAACTCCGCGCAGCGTTGGTGATGCGTGTCGTCGGCGTCGATGTAGGCATACAGCGGGCCGGCATCGACGATGACGGCCCGACTCACCGGGTGGCGCTGAGCTCGGCGGCGAGGATCTCGCTGGCCCGTTCCGCGACGTCGGACCGGCCGCTGCGACCCGCGCCGGTGGCGAGCAGTCGCCGCCCGCCACGCTGCGGCGGGAGATGGGCCTCGATGGCCTCGCGGGCCCACTCGGACAGCGTCATCTCACGACGCTCGGCTTCGTCTCGCATCGCGCGGTCGACGTCGTCGGGAACCTTGACGGTCGTGCGTTTCATGTATGCCAGCATACCCTGGGATCCCCAGGGTTCAGAGGTACCGGGGTCAGAGGTACCGGTTTCAGAGGTACTGGCCGGTTCCGTGGGTTCCGGGCTCTGCCTGGGGCATTCCGGGCTGCATCCCGGGTGGGACCGTGCCCGGGGGTAGGCCGCGGCGCATCTGCTCCAGCTGCATCCGGGCGGCCATCTGCTGGGCGAACAGGGTGGTCTGGATGCCGTGGAACAGGCCCTCCAACCAACCGACCAGCTGGGCGTGCGCGACCCGCAGTTCGGCGTCACTGGGCGTGGAGTCGTCGCTGAACGGCAGCGACAGCCGCTCCAGCTCGTCACGCAGCTCGGGGGCCAGACCCTGTTCCAGCTCGCGGATCGAGGACTGGTGGATCTCGCGGAGCCGGTTGCGGCTGGCCTCGTCCAGCGGCGCGGCGCGCACCTCTTCCAGCAGCTGCTTGATCATGCTGCCGATTCGCATCACCTTGGCGGGTTGCTCGACCATGTCCGAGACGTCCGCTCCGCCGCGGTGATCGTCGACGGTTCCGGTGGCCACCGGTTGGCCGTCCGGCCCGATCACGATGATCTGCTGCTCGTGCGGTTCGCTCATCACCCCATTGTCCTCCAAGGTACAAACCGTTCAACAGCCAGTGGTCAACAGGATCTTGCCGACAGCGCCGCCGGATTCGAGCATCTGGTGGGCACGCGCGGCGTCCGCCAACGGAATAGTCGCGTGCAGCACAGGCTTGACCCGACCGTCGCCGAACATCGGCCACAACCGGGCGACGATGTCGGCACAGAGGGTGGCTTTGCCGTGCGGACCGTGCACCGGCCGCGCGCGCAGCCCGATCGCCGCGACGCTGGCCCGCTTGGGCAGCAGCGCGCCGAGATTCAGCTCGGCGCTGGCGCCGCCCTGCAGGCCGATCACCACCAGCCGGCCGTCCGGCGCGAGCGCGGCGAGGTTGCGCGATAAGTATTTGGCGCCCATGTTGTCGAGGATGACGTCGGCGCGCCCGGCGAGCTGCTCGGCGAAGTCCTGCTCGTTGTAGTCGATCAGGATCTGGGCACCCAGCTCCGCGCAGCGCGCCAACCGCGCCGCTGACGCGGTTGTGGCGACCTGCGCGCCCAGCGCCCGCCCGACCTGGATCGCGTGGGTCCCGATGCCCCCGGACCCGCCGTGCACCAGCAGCAGTTCTCCGGCGGCCAGCCCGGCGTGGCGCACCACCGTCGACCACACCGTGCACGCGACTTCCGGCACGCCGCCCGCGGTGATCAGATCGACCCCGGGTGGCAGCGGCATCACCTGCCCAGCCGGTACGACGACCCGCTCGGCATAGCCGCCACCGGCCAGTAGCGCGCACACTTCGTCGCCGATCGCGAACCCGGTCACCTCGTCGCCGAGCTCGGCGACCGTGCCGGCGCACTCCAGGCCGAGGATGTCGCTGGCCCCAGCTGGCGGGGGATACCGGCCCTGCCGTTGCATCAGGTCGGCCCGGTTGACCGAGGTCGAGGCGACGTCGATCAGCACCTCGCCGGGGCCCGGCCGGGGATCGGGTTGCTCGGTGAGCCGCAGCACCGCCGGGCCGCCGAACTCGGTGATCGTGATCGCTCGCATGGTGTCTAACGGTAGTCGCCGGGTACGTGGGACGGTGGTAGCCATGTGTGACCCCGGTGTCGAGCCCTGGCCACTGCGGCATCTGGTGCTGCGCACCCCCCGACTGACGCTGTGCCCGGACGACGACGCGGGCCTGCACGAGCTGGCGGCGCTGGCGCTGCGCGGCGTGCATCCACCGGAGGAGATGCCCTTCCTCACTCCCTGGACCGACCAGGCACCCGACGATCTGGTGCGCACCTCTATGCAGTACTTCTGGCGTGCTCGTGCGCGGTTGACCGCGTCGGACTGGAGCGTCCACTTCCTGGTCCGCCACGATGGCCGGGTCATCGGCAACCAGGAGCTGTCCGGCAAGGAGTTCGCGATCACCCGGGAAGTCTCCAGCGGTTCCTGGCTGGGCATCGCGCACCAGCGCCACGGGTACGGCACGGAGATGCGCGCGGCTGTCCTGCTGCTGGCCTTCGACCATCTCAACGCCACCATCGCGCGCTCCGGGGCGTTCACCGACAACCCGGCATCGCTGCGGGTCAGCGAGAAGCTGGGCTACCGCACAGACGGCGCCAACACCTCCGCCAGACGCGGGACGGCGGCTACCGAGATCCGTCTGGTGCTCCAGCCGTCACATTTCGTCCGTCCGAAGTGGATGCTGCAGGTGGACGGCCTGGACGGCTGCCTTCGACTGCTGGGTGCGGGCTGATCCCTGGCTTATTTGACGACCACGTTCACGAGGCGGCCAGGAACCACGATCACCTTGCGAACGGTGCTGCCGTTTTGCGCCGCACGGACGACGTCGCTGTCCAGCGCCGCCTGCTTGATGGCATCTTCTGGCGCATCCGACGCGACCACCAGCTTGCCGCGGTTCTTTGCATTGATCTGCAAGGCCAGCTCGACCGTATCGAGATGCAGCCACGCCTCATCGGCGACCGGCCACGGCTGCTTCCACACGTGTTCGCCGGTCAACTGGTGGTAGACCTCGCTGGCGACGTGCGGCGCGAAGGGCAGCAGCAGCGAGGCGATCGTTCCTACGGCCTCGGCCAGCGTCTCCCGTTTGACGCCGTTCTGCGCGGCCAGGATGCAGCTGTTGTTCAGCTTCATCAGCGCCGCGATCGCGGTGTTGAACGCGAAGCTGCCACCTGACATGTCCTCGGTGACCTTCTTGATGGTGGCGTGCATTTCGCGCCGCAGGTCGTCCTCACGCTCTTGATCAAGCGCCGTGCCGATGACGGGATCGTGGCTGGCGGCAACATCGGCGCCCACCCGCCACAGCCGCCGGAGAAAGCGGTACACGCCTTCCACACCCTCGTCGGACCAGTCCCCGCCGGCATCGGGTGGTCCCATGAACAGCACGTAGCAGCGGGCCGCGTCGACGCCGTACTGGTCGATAATGGTTCGCGGAGAGACGACGTTGCCCTTTGACTTGGACATCTTGGCGCCATCTTTGGTGATCATTCCCTGGGTGAACAGCCGCTGGAATGGTTCCTGCACCGGCAGGTGTCCGAGATCGCTCAGCGCCTTGCACAGGAAGCGGGAGTACAGCAGGTGCAAGATGGCGTGCTCGATACCGCCGATGTATTGGTCGACCGGCATCCAGGTGCCGACTGCCTGCTCACTCCATGGCGCTTGGGTGTTGTGCGGGTCGCAGTAGCGCAGGTAGTACCACGAGGAGTCGACAAACGTATCCATGGTGTCGGTCTCGCGCCGAGCCGTCCCGGCACACTGTGGGCAGCGGGTTTCCACCCAGTCGACGGCCGCCGCCAGCGGTGACTTGCCCTTCGGGGCGTAGTCCTCGACATCGGGCAGCAGTACCGGCAGTTGGTCTTCGGGTATCGGCACCAGGCCGCACGACGCGCAGTACACCATCGGGATGGGGCAACCCCAGTACCGCTGGCGGGACACCAGCCAATCCCGCAGACGGTAGCTGATGGAGCCCTTGCCGGTACCCCGCTGCGCAAGCGCGGCGACGATGCGCCGCGACGCTTCGGCGGATTCGAGACCGTCGAACTCACCCGAGTTCGTCATCACACCCTTGGCCACGAACGGCAGCTCGTCAGCCGATCCAGCTGCCGACTCGACGACTTGGCGGATCTCAAAACCCAACGTCTGGGCCGCTTCGTAGTCGCGCTCGTCGTGGGCCGGTACGCCCATCACGGCGCCGGTGCCGTACTCCATCAGCACGTAGTCCGCCACCACGATCGGTACCTTGGCGCCACTGAGCGGGTGGACGGCGTGCCGGCCGGTCAGGATGCCGGTCTTGGTGCGATCGCCACCGCGGTCAGCGTGACCTTCCCGGCGGGCCTGGTTGGCGTACTCCTGGATCGCCGGCTCCGCTGGTGTCCCGGCGATCAAGCGATCCAGCTCGGGGTGCTCCGGCGAGATGGCCAGGAAGGTCACCCCGAACAGCGTGTCGGGTCTGGTCGTGAAGACATCGATATCGAAGTCGACTTCGGCGCAGTGGAAGGTGACGTCGGCGCCCTCCGAGCGCCCGATCCAGTTGCGCTGCATGGTCTTGACGTGCGGGGGCCACTCCAGACCATCGAGATCGGCCAGTAGCCGGTCGGCGTAGTCGGTGATCTTGAAGAACCACTGCTCCAGGTTCTTCGACTCGACCAGGGTGCCGCAGCGCTCGCAGCGGCCGTCGATGACCTGCTCGTTGGCCAGGACCGTCGCATCCTGGGGGCACCAGTTGACCGCCGACCGCTTCCGGTAGGCCAGCCCCGCCTTGTAGAGCTGCAGGAAGATCCACTGTGTCCAGCGGTAATAGCTGGGCTCGTGGGTGCTGATCTCCCGAGTCCAGTCGATCGAGATACCCCACTGCTTGAACTGCTCGCGAAAAGACGCGATCGACTCATCTGTCGACACGCGGGGATGCTTGCCGGTACGGATGGCATGGTTCTCGGCGGGCAGGCCGAAGGCGTCAAAACCCATCGGGTGCAGCACTCGCTTGCCCTGCCGGCGCATGAAGTGGGCGATCGCGTCGCCGACGGCGTAGTTCTTGAGGTGACCGACGTGGGGCTCACCGCTGGTGTAGGGAAGCATCTCCAGGACATAGACCGAGTTCGCCGCATCGGTTTCATTGTCCACCACCCAGGACTGCTCTTCATCCCACACCTGAGTCCAGTACGCATCAATAGCGTGTGGATCGAATTCTTGCGGTGTGTCCGTCGTCGCCATCAGTACTCTCAGCTTCCTCTGACTTTCTTGGA
>QHBZ01000179.1 GCA_003244055.1 Pseudonocardiales bacterium
AACGTCTCGATGAGAACCGTCGAGGCCCGGGTCATCGCGTCGCGGAGCTCAACCGGGGCCTGCTCGGGAAGATCGGCCACGGCGGCCGACGCCTCCGCCAGCCGTCGCCCGGACAGCGCTTGATTGAGCAGCGTTCGCAGCTTCGCTACCTGATCCTCGGTGATGACGTCGCCCAGATCGAGCAGCCGCTGGTCCACCCGGCCCGCGTCGGTGATCAGTACCAGCATCAACCGGGCCGGGGTCACCGCGAGCACCTCAAGGTGGCGCACCGTCGACCGGCTCAGCGTGGGATACTGGATCACCGCCACCTGCCGGGTCAGCTGGGCGAGCAACCGCACGCTGCGGCGCAACACGTCGTCGAGGTCGACCGCACCGTGCAGGAAGGTCTGCACCGCGCGGCGCTCGGCCGCCGACAGCGGCTTGATCTCCGAGAGCCGGTCGACGAACAGCCGGTAACCCTTGTCGGTGGGTACCCGACCGGCGCTGGTGTGCGGCTGGATGATGTAACCGTCCTCTTCCAGCGCAACCATGTCGTTGCGGATGGTCGCACTGGACACCCCGAACTGGTGCCGCTCCACCAGTGATCGGGACGCCACCGGCTCATGGGTGGCCACGTAGTCGGTGACGATGGCGCGCAGTACCTCGAACCGGCGATCGTCCGCGTTCACGTCACCTCCCTGGTTCTTGGTTCTGTGTTACCGAGTTACCGAGCCCTGGCCCTGGTAGGGCCCTGTCCACCGAGTCTAGTGCGCCCGGGGCGCAGCCGTCGGGACCCGCCGACACGCCCGATACCCTGTGCCCTCGCGCCGAGCGGGGACGGAGGTGAGACACCGGCTGTGATCTTCAAGGAAGTCCGGCACGGCCGCCCCTATCCCGAGCACGGGTTCTCCATGAAGGACTGGGCGCAACTCCCACCCCAGCAGGTGCAGTTGGCAGATCTGGTCACCACCGCGACGGTGGTGGAGCTGGACCGGCTGCTGTCCGAGGACCCCACCCCCTTCGGCGACCTGTTCCCACACGCAGTGCGGTGGGGCGGCGAGCTGTTCTTGGAGGACGGGCTGCACCGAGCGATGCGCGCGGCCCTGCAGCAACGCACCGCACTGCAGGTCCGAATCCTCGACCTGGATCTCCTGCGCAGCTGACCCACAGCCGCGTTCCGGCAGCCGTCGGCCTGCTGACCAGGCCGTCTTAATCCTACCGTAATCGCCGTGATCACTATCTGTGTGCCGGAAGTGACACGAAATGTCGCTCCTGACACACATCTGGGGATCATCGCGGCAGCAGCGAGTACCAACTAGGGGTTAGCTGGCGAGCAGGTTGCGCACCACCGCATCGGCCAGTAGCCGGCCGCGACGGGTGAGCACCAACCGATCGTCCGGGATAGCGGTGAGCAGGCCATCCGCAATCGCGCGATCGGCAGCGACGCGCCCAGGCGCAGCCAGCACCTCCAGAGGTAAGCCATCGGCCAGCCGCACCCCGAGCATCACTTGCTCGGTGTACCGCTCTACGGAGCTGAGCACCTCGCGACCGGCCGCCGGGGAGCAGCCGGCCGCCAGCACGGCGGCGTAGCGGGCTGGGTGTTTGACGTTCCACCACCGCACCCCGCCGACGTGCGAGTGCGCCCCCGGTCCGGCGCCCCACCAGTTCCCGCCGGCCCAGTAGCCGATGTTGTGCCGGCAACGAGACTCGGCGGACGTGGCCCAGTTGGACACCTCGTACCAGTGCAGACCCGCAGCGGACAGCGCCGTGTCGAGCTGCTCATAGCGCTCGGCGAGCACATCGTCATCCGGCGCGGGCAGCTCCCCGCGGGCTACTCGGCGGGCCAGCGCGGTGCCCGGCTCAACGACCAGGGCGTAGGCCGACACATGGTCGACCCCGGCGGTGAGCACCGCGTCCAGCGAGGCGGCCAGATCGTCCCGGGTCTCCCCCGGCGTGCCGTAGATCAGATCCAGGCTGACCTGCCCGATCCCGGCGGCACGGGCCTGCGCCGCCGCGGCCACCGGCCGACCAGGAGTGTGCACCCGGTCCAACACAGCCAGCACGTGCGGTGCGGCGCTCTGCATCCCCAGCGAGACCCGGGTGTAGCCGGCCGCGGCGATCCCGGCGAAGAACTCCGGCGAGGTGGACTCGGGGTTGGCCTCGGTGGTCACCTCGGCACCTGGGACGAGTCCCAGCGACCCGCAGATGGCGTCGAGCACCGCGGCCAGGCCGGTCGCGCCGATCAGCGACGGTGTACCGCCGCCGACGAACACCGTGTCAGCCGGCACTGGCCCCCCGAGCACCTGGGCAGCAACGTCCAGTTCCCGGCGCACCGCGTCCAGCCAGGTGGCGGGCGAGGTGGCCAGCTCTCCTGGGGTGTAGGTGTTGAAATCGCAGTACCCGCACCGGGTGGCACAGAACGGCACATGGACGTAGACGCCGAACGGCGCCTGACTCAACCCGCGTAGAGCCGCGGCGGGCAACACGCCATCCGTCGGCGCGGGGTCGCCAAGGGGGCCAAGAGGAAGGACAGCCACGTGAGCATTGTCCCAACATCCGAACGTGGGTGGTCGGAAGCGCCCGCAGGTGGCACTCTGGTTCACATGGTGGCGCCCGGACTCCCGCTGGTGGTTCGCCGCCATGTCGATTATGTCCGAGTTTCCAGTGCGTTGTGCCGCGCGATGAGCTGACGCCCCGCCCGACTGTCCCAGCCGGCGCCGGGTGCGCCCGGAGCTGGGCTGCACAATGACCTGGTCACGGCCTCCCCGCACGCCGGTGCTCCCCTCGACGGAGGCACCCGATGTCTGCCCCAACCCGCCCAGCACGCCCAGCGCCAGCGACGAAGACCCGCCGTGGGGAGGGCCAGTGGGCCCTGGGTCACCTCGAGCCGCTCAACCCCAATGAGCGCACCAAGAAGGACGACGACGCGCTCAACGTCCGGCGCCGGATCGAGACGATCTACGCCCAGCGGGGCTTCGACTCGATCGACCCGGCCGACCTGCGCGGCCGGTTCCGCTGGTGGGGGCTCTACACGCAGCGCCGGCCCGGCATCGACGGCGGCCGCACCGGCACGCTGGAACCCGAGGAACTCGACGACTCCTATTTCATGATGCGGGTGCGCATCGACGGCGGCGCGCTGAGCACCGAGCAGCTCAGAGTGCTCGGCGAGATCTCCCGGCTCTACGCCCGCGACACCGCCGACATCACCGACCGGGAGAACATCCAGTACCACTGGATCCGGATCGAGGACGTGCCCGCGATCTGGGAACAGCTCGAAGCCGTGGGCCTGTCCACGACCGAGGCCTGCGGTGACTGCCCCCGCGTGGTGTTGGGCTCTCCGGTCGCTGGTATCGCCGCCGAGGAAATCATCGACGGCACCCCGGCGATCGAGGAGATCATCCGGCGCTACGTCGGCAGCCCGGAATTCTCGAACCTGCCGCGCAAGTACAAGACCGCGATCTCCGGTCAGCAGGACGTCGCCCATGAGATCAACGACATCGCCTTCGTCGGGGTGGTGCACCCCGAGCACGGGCCGGGTTTCGACCTGTGGGTCGGCGGCGGGCTGTCCACCAATCCGAAGATCGCGCAACGGCTCGGCGCCTGGGTGCCCCGCGACGAAGTGCCCGACGTCTGGGCCGCAGTGACCAGGCTGTTCCGCGACTACGGCTACCGGCGGCTGCGCCACCGCGCCCGGATCAAGTTCCTCATCGCCGACTGGGGCGCAGAGCGCTTCCGGGAGGTGCTGGAGACCGAGTACCTGCACCGCGGGCTCGTCGACGGGCCAGCGCCGCGGCCGCAGCCCGCGCCGATCGACCACATCGGCGTGCACCGCCAGCACGACGGCAAGTTCTACATCGGTGTCGCACCGATAGCCGGCCGCGTGTCGGGCACCACGCTGGTCGATGTGGCCAAATCCGTAGAGCGTGCCGGGTCTGCCCGGGTTCGGCTAACCCCGTACCAGAAGCTCGTGGTGCTCGACGTCGCCGAGGGCGAGGTCGACGGTCTGGTCGCCGAGTTGGGCCGGCTTGGACTGAACGCCGAGCCCACGCCGTGGCGGCGCTCGGTGATGGCCTGCACCGGAATCGAGTTCTGCAAGCTGGCCATCGTGGAGACCAAGAACCGGGCGGTCACTCTGGTGGCCGAACTGGAGCAGCGGCTCGCCGACATCCAGTCCACCCTGGACACTCCGGTCTCGGTGCACCTCAATGGCTGCCCGAACTCGTGTGCCCGGATCCAGGTCGCCGACATCGGGCTCAAGGGTCAACTTGTCACCGACACCGACGGCAACCAGGTCGAGGGCTTCCAGGTGCACCTGGGAGGTGGACTGGGGCTGGACAGCGGGTTCGGCCGCAAACTGCGCGGGCACAAGGTGACCTCAGCCGAGCTGGCGGGCTACGTGGAGCGGGTGGTCCGCGGTTACACCGAGCAGCGTGCGCCGGGCGAGCGGTTCGCGCAATGGGTGGTTCGCGCCGACGAGAGCGTTTTGCGGTGACCGAAGTTGGGATGACGGAGGCCAGGGCGGTGCCGTTCTACTGCCCGTACTGCGGCGAGGAGGACCTGCGGCCCGCGGAAGAACCAAACGCGGCGTGGCGTTGCGCGGACTGCCAGCGGGTGTTCGTCGTCCGCCTGGCGAGACTGGAAGCACCAGCCCGGGAGGTAGCGGGATGACGGTGACCGTCGATCTGGAACAACTGTCCCAGCGGGCCGGTCGCGAACTGGATGCCGCCCCGGCCCAAGAGATCGTCCGCTGGGCGGTGCGGACCTTCGGCGCCCGGTTCGCGGTGGCGTCGTCCATGCAGGATGCCGTCCTGGTGCACCTGGCGTCCCAGGTTGCTCCGGGCGTCGACGTGCTGTTCCTGGATACCGGGTACCACTTCGCCGAGACGTTGGGCACCCGGGATGCGGTAGCCGCGACCTACGACGTGAACCTGATCACGCTGACGCCCCGGCAGACGGTCGCGGAGCAGGACGCCTCGTATGGACTCAAGCTGCATGACCGCGACCCCGACCGGTGCTGCGGGTTGCGCAAGGTGGCGCCGCTGGATCGGGCGCTGGCTCGCTACGACGCCTGGGCCACTGGGCTGCGCCGGGTCGAGGCACCGACCAGGGCCGGGACTCCGGTGGTGTCCTACGACCCCAGGCGGGGCAAGGTGAACGTGGCACCGCTGGCGGCCTGGAGCGACGCTGACGTCGAAGACTACATCGCCGAGCACGGCATCCTGATCAACCCGCTGCTGACCGCCGGCTATCCGTCGATCGGCTGCGCCCCGTGCACCCGGGCGGTGGCCGCCGGGGAGGATCCCGGGGCCCGGGCCGGGCGTTGGGCCGGTTCAGCCAAGACCGAATGTGGGATTCACCGATGAGCCGGGGCGTCACCGTCTGGCTCACCGGGCTGTCCGGGGCCGGCAAGACGACGATCGCTCTGGCCATCGCCGAGCAGCTGCGCGCCGCCGGCCGGGAGGTCGAGGTGCTCGATGGCGATGAGTTGCGCCGCGGGCTGTCCGCCGGGTTGAGCTTCTCCCGCGAGGACCGCGACACCCACGTCCGGCGGGTCGGCTTCGTGGCCGAACTGCTCGCCCGGCACGGTGTCGTGGCGCTGGTCCCCGTCATCGCCCCATACAGCGGCACCCGCGATGAGGTGCGGGCCCAGCACGACGCGCACGGCACCGGCTACCTCGAAGTGCACGTGGCCACCCCGCTGGTCGAATGCGTCCGCCGGGACGTCAAAGGCCTTTATGCCCGGGCAGCGTCCGGTGAGCTGACCGGGATGACCGGCGTGGACGACCCGTACGAGGAGCCTGACAAACCCGATCTGCGATTGGACACCACCGGCACGGACATCGCCGCGGCCGCGCGACGCGTGATGGACCTACTCACCGAGAGGGGTTTGGCGTGACGGCAATCCTGGCAGCACCGTCCACAGTAGAGGCTGATCACCTGGCGGCGCTGGAGTCCGAGGCGGTGCACATCATCCGTGAGGTGGTCGCCGAGTTCGACCGGCCGGTGCTGCTGTTCTCCGGCGGCAAGGACTCCGCGGTGCTGTTGCACCTGGCGCTGGCCGCGTTGCGTCCGGCGCCGTTGCCGTTCCCGCTGCTGCACGTGGACACCGGGCACAACTTTCCCGAAGTGATCGCCTACCGGGATCGACTGGTCGCGGATCTGGGTGTGCGGCTGCACGTGGCGGGGGTGCAGGACTGGATCGATGACGGGCGGCTCACCGAACGGCCTGACGGCACCCGCAACCCGCTGCAGACCGTCCCGCTGCTGGACACCATCAACTCCCACCGCTTCGACGCCGTGTTCGGCGGCGCCCGCCGCGACGAGGACCGGGCGCGGGCCAAGGAGCGCATCGTCAGCCTGCGCGACGCCTTCGGCGGTTGGGATCCCCGCCGGCAGCGCCCCGAGCTGTGGAGTCTCTACAACGGCCGGCACACCGCCGGTGAGCACGTCCGGGTCTTCCCGCTGTCCAACTGGACGGAACTGGACATCTGGCACTACATCGCGCGGCGCGAGGTGCCGATCCCGGACATCTACTACGCCCACGAGCGGGAGGTGTTCGCCCGCGACGGGATGTGGCTGACCGCCGGTGAGTGGGGCGGCCCGCGCAACGGCGAGCGGATCGTCACCAAGTCGGTGCGGTATCGCACCGTGGGCGACGCGTCCTGCACCGGCGCGGTGGAGTCCACCGCCGTGACCATCGACGAGGTGCTCACCGAGGTGGCCACCAGCCGGATTACCGAGCGCGGCGCCACTCGAGCTGACGACCGGCTATCGGAGGCCGCCATGGAAGACCGCAAACGCGACGGTTACTTCTGATGGGGCCGCCGATGAGCCTGCTGCGGCTGACCACCGCAGGCTCCGTCGACGACGGCAAGTCCACCCTGGTCGGTCGGCTGCTGCAGGACACCCAGTCGATCCTGTCCGACCAGCTGGCCGCGGTGGACCGGGCGACCCGGGCTCGCGGCGGTGTAGAACTTGATCTTGCTTTGCTCACCGATGGCCTGCGGGCCGAGCGGGAACAGGGAATCACCATCGACGTCGCCTACCGGTATTTCGCCACGCCCACGCGGAAATTTGTGCTGGCTGACTGCCCCGGCCATGTGCAGTACACCCGCAACACCGTCACCGGGGCCTCCACCGCCGAGCTCGCCGTGGTGCTGGTCGACGCGCGCAACGGCCTGGTCGAGCAGACCCGCCGCCACCTCGCGGTCATGGCGTTCCTGCGGGTGCCGCACGTGGTGCTCGCGGTGAACAAGATGGACATGGTGGACTTCGACGAACCGACGTTTCGCCGGATCGAGTCGGAGTTCGCAGCGGTGTCTCGTTCGCTGGGGCTGCCGGATGTGGTGACCGTGGCGGTGTCTGCGCTGCACGGCGACAATATCGCGACCCGCAGCGAGCGCACCCCCTGGTATCGAGGCCCGACGCTGCTGGAGCATCTGGAGACGGTGCCCACCGGGCGGGAGACGGTAGCCGAGCCGATGCGTTTCCCGGTACAGCTGGTGCTGCGCCCCCGCACCGCCGAGCATGCCGACTACCGTGGCCTCGCCGGCCAGATCGCATCGGGGGTACTCGAGGTCGGCGATGACGTCATCGCGCTGCCCTCAGGGGGGCGCTCCACCGTCACCGGCATCGACAGCCCAGATGGTCCGCTGCCGCGGGCCACCGCCGGGCAGTCGGTCACCGTGCTGCTCGCCGACGAGATCGACGTCGGGCGGGGCGAGGTGCTGGCCCGCCCAGAACAGCAACCGCGAGTGGTCACTGAGCTTTCCGCAGACCTGTGCTGGCTGGCCGACCGGCCGCTGTTGCCCGG
Source organism: Pseudonocardiales bacterium (assembly GCA_003244055.1). Lineage (GTDB taxonomy): Bacteria > Actinomycetota > Actinomycetes > Mycobacteriales > Pseudonocardiaceae. The sequence continues at coordinate 7,793 of QHBZ01000179.1, forward strand.
CGCACGGGTGCTGATCAAACACGGCACTCGCACCGTCCGGGCGATCGTCACCGACCTCACCGCGCGGCTGGACCTGCACACCCTGCGCCACACCCAGCCACCGGCCGCGTTGGAACTCAACGAGATCGGCGGCGCGCGGATCCGGCTGGCCGAGCCGCTGGCGGTGGACTCCTACGCCACCGACCGGCACACCGGTGGCTTCCTGGTCATCGACGCCGCCGACGGCAACACGCTGGCCGCTGGGCTGGTCGGCCCTGATCGCGCGCAAGATCCGGGACAGGACGCGGCGTGAAGCCGGCTTTGGTGGCTGTTGCGCACGGCAGCCGCGACCCGCGCTCAGCCGCCACCGTCTCGGCGCTGGTCGACCAGGTGCGGTGGCTGCGACCCGACCTCGACGTCCGGCTCGCCTTCCTGGACCTCTGCGCGCCCCGGCTGGACGCCGTACTCGACTCGGTGCCCCGGGCGGTGGTAGTGCCGCTGCTGCTAGGCCGTGCCTTTCACGCGAACGTCGATGTGCCGGGTGCGGTGGCGTGCGCCGTGACGCGCCGACCGGGGTTGGACGTAACCGTGGCCGACGTGCTGGGCCCCGACCCCCGGCTGGAAACCGCTGCGCTGCGCCGGCTGGTCGAGATCGGAGTGTCGCCCGCCGACCCGGATTTCGGTGTCGTGCTCGCCGCTGCCGGCTCCCAGCAGGCCCCGGCCAACGCCGCTGTCGCCGCCATCGCCGCCGCCTGGTCTCGGCGAACGCGCTGGCAGGTGCTGCCCGGTTTCGCCTGCGCTGCCCGGCCCACGGTGCCCGAGGCCATCGCAGCCCTGCAATCGCGAGGCGCACGGCGCATCGCCGTCGCCTCCTGGTTCCTCGCCCCTGGCCTGCTGCCGGACAAAGTCTTCCGCGTAGCCCCCGACACCGCGTTGCGCACGGCGCCCCTGGGCGCCGATCCGGCCATCGCGAACCTCATCGTGCACCGGTTCGAGGCGACCCTCCTGTCGTCCCTGTCCCGCTCAGCCTGACCGCGCTGGTCCCGTCGACGTCGGGAATTGTAGGGCTGGTCACGAAACTCGAAGATCAGCGGGATGCGCTTCTGTAGGTGCAGTTCGGTCGTTCACCGGGCAGATGAGCGGGTCGTAGTCCGCGGTGAGCCAACTCGTCACGAACTCGGTCATCACCAGCCTCCCACTCGTGACGGGCCAGAGCAGTATATCGAACACTAGTTCGAGTATGGTGACGCGGGAGGCTGTGTCTCTGGTCCGCCTCATCCGGCCGAACTACGTTCGGGCACATGACTGATGTCGACGAGCTGGTGCATCTGGCCGTGCGGTCGGGTATCGCCACCATCACGCTGGACTCCCCCGCCAACCGCAATGCACTGTCCGCACCGCTGCGCGGCCAGCTGCTGGACGCGCTGGAGCGCACCGCTGGCGACGGCGCAGTGCGAGTGGTGGTGCTCGATCACACCGGGCCGGCCTTCTGCGCGGGGATGGATCTCACCGAGCCCCCGGACGCGGTCAAGGAGTTGCCCCTGATCCTGGAGCGGATCTGGACGCATCCGAAGCCGGTCGTCGCCAAGCTGGCCGGGCACGCCCGCGCCGGCGGCATCGGTCTGGTAGGGGCCGCCGATATAGCCGTCGCCGCCCAGCGGGCCACCTTCGCCTTCACCGAGGTGCGCCTCGGCCTGGTGCCCGCAGTGATTTCAGTAACGATGCTGCCCAAACTGCTACCCCACGCGGCGCACGAACTGTTTCTTACCGGGGAGACCTTCGACGCTACCCGGGCGGTCGCGATCGGCCTGCTCAACAGTGCTGTGCCCGCGGACCAGCTTGACGCGGAGGTGAATCGCTTCACCGGCATGCTCGTCAAAGGCAGCCCCGAAGCACTGGCGCTGACCAAACAGCTGCTGCGCGCGCGGACCATGGCGCGGGATTTCCCTGCGATGCTCGAACTGTCCGCCGCGCGGTTCGGGTCAGCGCAGGGCCAAGAAGGTATCCGCGCCTTCACCGAAAAGCGCGCACCATCCTGGGTTCCCGCCAGCTGATCACGCATCCGCAAGTAGCACCGACAGCGGACGCCCGGAGCGGGCTGCCGTCGCGTCGTCCAGCACCGCGACCACAGCACGGTACCCAGCCGGGTCGGCCGCCTCGAACTGGTCGTGACCTGCCCAGATCAGCACGTGCTCACCCGCAGGCTGCCAGGACAGGTCGACCAGGCAGTCGTACAGCGCGTCGAGGTTGCGGCCGTACCAGGACGGGAAACTCAGCGCAGCGCCGATCGCGTCCAGCGCGTCGGCCTTGCTGGTCACCGGGCCCACCAGGTGAGCCAGCGCTCCCCGTCCACGGGCTTCATCGAGCGCGCGGGCGGCATCGGCGACGTAACGCAGCACGGCCTTACCGCTTCGGATCGACCACGACGAAGGACCCGTAGTGATCGCCGGTGTAGTACAGGTCGGCCGCACCGCCGGTGATCAGGCGCCTGGCGCCCCGGTCAGGCGCTCCCGGTGTCGGGACGGTGTACTCGTGGTAGAAGCCGGACTGCCGTGGCGGCAAGTGCCGCTCCCGGTTGCCGAACACCGCACCGTCCTGACGGTACGAAAACGGGCCACCGTGCTGGATCAGCTGCCACACCTGCCCAACCTGCGGCGGCAACTGCGACAGAGGCGCTACCGGCAGGCCGGCCGCCGAGGCGACCGCTGCGGGCCGGTCACCGCTAGCCGAGCCGGCAGCGGGGTCGGTCAGTGCGTGGCGCCCCGCCCAGCCGGCGACCACCAGCACGAGCAGGCCGATCAGCGCGGCGCTGACCCGCCGGTGGGAGCTCACCGTGGTGCCTGCGGATCCTCCGCGTCCACGGCGTAGCGGTGCCCGAGCCGCGCGAAGATCAGGCCGACAGCCCGGTCGAGGATCCTGGCAGCCCACCAACAGACCGGCAATAACACCAGCATGAGCAGGGCCACTTGCAGTGCGAGCCCGAGCTGGGTGAGCCATAGCTCCACCCCGTCCCACCATTGGAGCACGTCGGACAGCAGCTCAAGCACAGCCGCAGGGTAGCCCGCTGTCAGGTACTCCCCGGTGAGCGGCACTACATTCAGGTGCCATGTTCGCTGTTTATGCCGCTGAGCCGAATCACCAGGACCCGCTGACGTCCCTGCGGGTGGGAGACCGTCCTGACCCAGACGTGCCAGAGGGCTCTATCGCGGTCACGGTCATCGCAGCCAGCCTGAACATGCATGATCTGTGGACGTTGCGCGGAGTGGGCATCAAACCCGACCAGTTCCCGATGATCCTGGGCTGCGACGGCGCCGGTGTGCTGGCCGACGGCGCCGAGGTGGTGATCTATCCGGTGGTGACCAGCCCTGGTTGGACCGGCGATGAGACCCTGGATCCGCGCCGCACCCTGCTCACCGAGAAGCTACCGGGCACCTTCGCTGAAACCGTCGTAGTGCCGGCGCACAACGTGGTGCCCAAGCCGGAGTCGCTGACCTTCCCCGAAGCTGCCTGCATGGGCACTGCCTGGCTCACCGCCTACCGGATGCTGTTCGTCAAATCCGGGTTGCGGGCCGGGCAGACCATGCTCGTGCAGGGCGCCTCGGGTGGGGTATCCACCGCCTTGGTGCAGCTTGGCCGGGCCGCCGGCATGCGGGTGTGGGTGACCGGGCGCACCGAGCGCAAGCGTGCGCTGGCCCACTCGCTGGGCGCGCACCAGGCGTTCGAGCCCGGCACTAGGCTGCCCGAACGGGTGGATGCGGTGTTCGAGACGGTCGGCAAGGCCACCTGGTCACATTCAGCGAAGTCACTCAAGCCAGGAGGCGCCATCGTCTGCAGCGGCGCCACCAGTGGCGACGCTGACCGCGCCGAACTGCAGCGACTGTTCTTCCTACAACTGCGCATGATCGGATCCACCATGGGCACCCGAGACGAGCTGCGCGACCTGCTGGCCTTTCTGGACATCACCGGGCTGCGCCCGCAGATCGGCACCGAGCTGCCGATGTCCGACGCCGAACGCGGGTTCAAGGCGATGCTCGACGGCGACACCGCCGGCAAGATCGTCTTCACTCGCTGATCCACTACTGACGCAGGCCATCCAGTAGCCGGGCCGGAATGATGGTGATCGGGAATGGTCGCTGCGCGGCGAACTTCTCGTCCCCGCAGACGCTCGCGAGCTCCACGTATCGCCCGCGGGCGTCGAGCTCGAGAACAGTGAGCCTGCCTGGCTCCTCCGGATCGAGCACCCAGTACGACGCGGTTCCCATCCGCTCGTAGGCCGCCTTCTTGTTATTGAGATCGTTGAGCGCCGTGCTCGCGGAGAGCACCTCGACCGCGAGCACCGGCGCTACCGGCAGGTTCGTCGGCGTGAGATCGGCGTAGCGGGCCACCAGAATGTCCGGCTGCAGCTCGTTGCGGCCCGAGGTTCGGACGCCGAAGGGCGCCGAGAGCACCCGGAACTCAGGTGTACAGGCATTCCAGAGCTGCACGAACAGCGCCCCACTGCCCTGCTGGTGATTCCAGCCAGGAGCCGGGGTCACGATGAGTACCCCGTCGATGAGTTCGTAGCGGTGGCCGTCATCGGGCATCGTCTCCAGGTCGTCCACCGTGAACGGGCGACCTGCGGCGACCCCGGCGAAGCCCGACTGCGTTGCCCCACCCTGGGTGGCCTCTGGCTGGGCGCTCATAGCTGTCATGGTCCCCCCTCCCCCCAACTGCGCCAAGCTGACCCGTTTCCGCACACCCAACAACAGCATGCAGTCTGGATGCGAACTGCGGTTTATCGAGCCTGGTTTGCAGTGTTCTGCATCCAGACTGCGCCTACGGGCTACTTCTTGCCGGACTTGGAGTCGTCGGTGGATAGGGCGGCTACGAAGGCTTCCTGGGGGACCTCGACGCGGCCGATCGTCTTCATCCGCTTCTTGCCCTCCTTCTGCTTCTCGAGCAGTTTGCGCTTGCGGGTGATGTCCCCGCCGTAGCACTTGGCCAGCACGTCCTTGCGGATGGCGCGGATGGTCTCGCGGGCGATGATCCGGGAGCCGATCGCGGCCTGGATCGGGACCTCGAACTGCTGGCGCGGGATGAGCTCGCGCAGCCTGGTCGCCATCGAGGTGCCGTAGCCGTAGGCCGCCTCGCGGTGCACAATCGCTGAGAACGCGTCCACCGGCTCGCCCTGCAGCAGGATGTCCACCTTCACCAGGTCGGCGATCTGCTCGCCGGCCTCCTCATAGTCCATCGAGGCATAACCGCGGGTGCGGGACTTCAGCGCGTCGAAGAAGTCGAACACGATCTCGGCCATCGGCAGGGTGTAGCGCAGCTCCACCCTCGACTCCGACAGGTAGTCCATCCCCAGCAGCGTGCCGCGCCGGCCCTGGCACAGCTCCATGATCGTGCCGACGAACTCCGATGGCGCGATGAGGGTGCAGCGAACCACCGGCTCGTACACCTCGGCGACCCGCCCATCCGGCCAGTCCGCGGGGTTGGTCACGATCTGCTCGGCGCCGTCGTCGCGGACCACCCGGTAGACGACGTTGGGCGCGGTGGAGATGAGGTCGAGACCGAACTCGCGCTGCAAGCGGTCCCGGGTGATCTCCAGGTGCAGCAGGCCGAGGAACCCGCAGCGGAAACCGAACCCGAGCGCGGCCGAGGTCTCCGGCTCGTAGACCAGTGCGGCATCGTTAAGTCGCAGCTTGTCCAGCGCATCGCGCAGCTCCGGGTAGTCCGAGCCGTCCATCGGGTACAGCCCGGCGAACACCATCGGTTTGGGAGTGCGGTAGCCGGGCAGAGCCACTGTGGCGCCCTTGCGCTCGCTGGTCACGGTGTCCCCGACCCGGGACTGCCGGACGTCCTTCACGCCGGTCATGAGGTAGCCGACCTCGCCGACGCCTAAGCCGTCGCACGGCTTCTGGTCAGGCGAGATGATGCCGACCTCGAGCAACTCATGGGTGGCGTTGGTGGACATCATCCGGATCCGGTCCCGGGGGGTGATCCGCCCATCCATCACCCGTACGTAGGTGACCACGCCGCGATAGGAGTCGTAGACCGAATCGAAGATCATCGCCCGGGTCGGCGCCTTGTCGTCACCGACCGGGGCCGGGACCTGCGCGACCACAACGTCGAGCAACTCACGTACCCCCTGCCCGGTCTTCGCGCTGACCCGCAGCACGTCGTCGGGTTGGCAGCCCAGGACGTGGGCCAGCTCGGCGGCGTAGCGATCCGGCTCAGCGGCCGGAAGATCGATCTTGTTGAGCACCGGGATGACCCGCAGATCCTTCTCCAACGCCAGATACAGGTTCGCCAGCGTCTGCGCCTCGATGCCCTGCGCGGCGTCTACCAGCAGCACCGCGCCCTCACACGCCTCCAGCGCACGGGACACCTCGTAGGTGAAGTCGACGTGGCCGGGGGTGTCGATCAGGTGCAACACGTGGTCGACACCGTCGACCCGCCAGGGCAGCCGGACGTTCTGCGCCTTGATGGTGATGCCCCGCTCGCGCTCGATATCCATCCGGTCGAGGTACTGCGCACGGTAGTTGCGGTCGGTGAGTACACCGGTGAACTGCAGCATGCGGTCAGCCAGGGTGGACTTGCCGTGGTCGATGTGCGCGATGACGCAGAAGTTGCGGATCAGCTCGGGAGGGGTGAACGTCTTGTCGGCGAACGTGGTCACTCAGCAGTCCTCAAATGGCAGCAGGGGATCGCGTCATGGTCGCACGGCACGATGAGCACGCTCCGGGCCGCACTCCAGGGCTGACCGGGCTGTTCGCTGTCAGCGGCGTGACGCCGATCGGGTGGGACGGGGATGATCTGGTTAGCAACCCCGGGAGGAGATCCACTGTGACAATCGTTCCCCTACCCACATTGGGACGCCGGGAAGCGGCAGCCGCCGCGCTGGCGGCCAAGCACCGGCTGCAGGTGTCGTGGGCCACCATCGCGAAGACCCTGGACCGACCGCTGGTGTGGAGCACCTCGGCGGTGCTGGGCCAGCAGCCGCTGGATGCCGACCAGGCCCGTGCGGTGGGAAGCCTGCTGCACCTCGTCGACGACGTCGTCGACGCTTTGCAGCTGCCACCGGTACGCGGTGCTGACCAGGTCGACCCCACCGAACCGGTGGTGTACCGGCTGCACGAGGTTGTGCAGGTCTACGGCACCACGCTGGCTGAGCTGATCCGCGAGGAGTTCGGTGACGGCATCATGAGCGCCATCGACTTCGAGCTGGCCTTCGAACGTCGCGGAGACCCCAAGGGCGACCGGGTGCGGCTGGTGCTGGATGGGAAGTTCCTGCCCTATCGAGTTTACTGACGGGCCAGGGACCACCAGGTGAACGCGCCCCTAGGGCGTGGACCGTGTGTCGACGCGCAGCGGGTGGTCGGCCGGTACTTCGACGATCACCAGCCGCAAACCGTCCGGGTCCACGATCCACATTTCGTCCAGGCCCCACGGTTCCCGACGCGGCTCCCGCAGCACCTCGACCCCCCGCTCGACCATCTGGGCCGCTGTCGCTGCCAGGTCTCTGACCTGCAACCACACCGCGGTCGCCGCGCTCGGGTTCATCCCGGACTCCCCCGATACCTCGAGGAAGCCACCCCCGAGAACGAACACTGTGCCGCCGGGGAACTCGCGGTGGACGGCCAGACCCAGGACATCACGGTAGAACGCCGTTGAACGCTCGCGATCGCGCGGATGCAGCAGAACACGGCTGCTCAGTACTTCCATCGTCGGTGTCCCACCTGCTTTCTTGTAGGGTTTCATCAGGGCCGGTCATACCGGCTGTTATGATCGTGCACCGTGCTGCGGGACGGCACTCCCTCCTGAAAGTGAGATCGAAGGTAAACGCGTGGCCAACATCAAGTCGCAGCTGAAGCGGATCCGGACCAACGAGAAGGCACGACTGCGCAACAAGTCGATCAGGTCGTCGCTGAAGACTGCGATCCGCCGGTTCCGCGAGGCTGCGGCCGCTGGCGAGAAGGACCGTGCGCTGGGCGAGCTGCAGACGGCCAGCCGACAGCTGGACAAGGCTGTCAGTAAGGGCGTCATCCACCGCAACCAGGCGGCGAACCGCAAATCATCGATGGCTGCTCGCGCCAACGACCTCTAAACCGCTTCGCGGAGATCAGCGTGCGCCGCTGCTCTGGCCGGTCACACGATGCGGCGTTCAGCGACGGCGCGCGGCGCACAGCGCGAGCACTGCTCGTTCCAGTGCGTAATCGGCGTCCACGGCGACTCCTTTCACATCGGCGTTGACCGCCGCCACCACCTGCATGGCCTGGGCAAGCCCGTCGCGCTCCCAGCCACGGGACTGCGCCATCGCCTTCTTGACCTTCCACGGTGGCAGGCCCAACGCGCTGGCCAGCCGGTACGGGTCAGCGCGGCCAGCGGCGCTGACCCGGGCAACCGTGCGCACGGCATCGGCCAACGCGTCGGCGACCAGGACGTGCGGTACTCCCAGCTGCATCGCCCAGCGCAGCGTCTCTAGAGCCCCGGCGCGGTCTCCGGTCATCACCTTCTCCGCAACCGAGAAGCCGGTGACCTCGGCCCGACCCCGGTGATATCGACGCACCGCGGCCTCGTCGACTGCGCCGCCGCTGTCGGTGGTCAACTGAGCTGCGGCCGAGGCGAGTTCACGCAGGTCGGAACCGACCGCATCAAGTAGTGCGGTGACCGCACCGGCGCTGATCCGCCCACCGGCGCGCTGGACCTCGTCGCGTACGAAGCCGGCCCGATCCTCGAAGCGGGTGACCCGGGGGCATTCGCTGACCGCGGCACCGGCCGCGCGCAGCCCATCGGCCAGGGCCTTCCCGCGACCAGCGCCTGCGTGCACGACGACCAGCACGATGCCCTCAGGCCCGTTCGACAGATGGCGGGCATGGTCTAAAACCGCATCGGCGATTTCCTTGCCCGCTTCGTGAGCGGCACCCAAGACCACCACCCGGCCTTGCGCGAACAGCGACGGGCTGACCAGTTCGTCGAGCTCGCCGCGAACCAGATCCGTGCTGCGCATTCGGCGCACTTCGGCCAGCGGATCGGCCCGCCGCGCCGCGTCTACCACGAGCTGCACGGCCCGCTCGACCAGCAGCTCCTCCTCGCCGAGGATCAAGTGCAGCGGTGCGGATGGGACCGGCGCGGAGTTCACGCCGCCCATCCTCGCATCGGGCGGCGCGACGACCGCCACCTCCCGCATGGTGGACTCGGCTTCGCGGGAGGTGCCGACTGACGTACGGTTAATGGCACAACCGAATACAGCTCATCCAGAGGGGCAGAGGGATCGGCCCGACGAAGCCCCGGCAACCGACGCTAGCGCGCGCATGTCTTCATACCGCGAGGACGCTGGCGATCACGGTGCCAATTCCGACCCGCAGGTGCGGGAGAGATGAGGAGAGACCTCGCGATGGCTGGCACGCTCGACACCCGCTCGATCGACACTGGAACGATCGACACCAAGACCACCCCTGCCCTGGACCTGGGACCGGCGCGCGAGCTCGTGTGCCGGGAATGTGGATCCAGCACGCCGCTGGCCGCAGAGTTCGCCTGCGCCGAGTGCTTCGGTCCGCTGGAGGTCGCCTACGACTTCGGGCACATCACCCGTTCGGAGATCGAATCGGGACCCCGATCGATCTGGCGTTATCGCAGGATGCTGCCAGTGCCGGCAGATGTCGACGAACACCCGAACACCCAACCCGGGCTGACCCGGCTGATCCGCGCCGACCGGTTGGCCAAGGCGCTGGGGGTTCGCCGGCTGTGGGTCAAAGACGACACGGGCAACCCCACGCACTCCTTCAAAGACCGGGTGGTGGCCGTCGCGCTGGCCGCCGCCCGGCAGCTCGGGTTCCGGGTACTGGCCTGCCCGTCCACCGGCAACCTCGCCAACGCCGTAGCCGCCGCCGCCGCTCGGGCCGGCTGGGAGTCGGTGGTGCTTATCCCGTCCTCACTGGAACGAGCAAAGGTGCTCACCACCGCCGTCTACGACGGTGCGCTGATCGCAGTGGACGGCACCTATGACGACGTCAACCGGTTGGCCACCGAGCTGGCATCGGAACATGAGGACTGGGCATTCGTCAATGTGAACGTCCGACCCTACTACGCCGAGGGCTCCAAGACGCTGGCTTATGAAGTTGCCGAGCAGCTCGGCTGGCGGCTGCCCGACCAGATCGTGGTGCCGATCGCGTCCGGATCGCAGCTGACCAAGGTCGACAAGGGGTTTCGCGAACTCACCGAGCTCGGCCTGGTGCAGCCCGCGGCGTACCGGGTGTTCGGCGCCCAAGCCACCGGCTGTTCACCGGTATCCACGGCCTTCAAGGCCGGCCGCGACGTGGTCGTCCCGGTCCGACCGGACACCATCGCTCGCTCGCTGGCGATCGGTGCACCCGCCGACGGGCCCTATGTGTTGGATGCCGTCCGCCGCACCAAGGGCGCTATCGAGGACGTCAGCGATGCTGAGGTGGTCGAGGGTATCCGGCTGCTGGCCCGGACCGAAGGGATCTTCGCTGAGACCGCTGGCGGAGTGACGGTGGCCTGCGCGAGGAAACTCGTCGAGTGCGGCCAGCTGGATCCCGATGCCGAAACCGTTCTGCTCATCACCGGCGACGGGCTCAAAACCCTGGACGCAGTGGAAGCCCACCTAGGGTTGCGGGCCACCGTTGCGCCGAACGCCAAGGCCGTCCGCGAGGCACTCCGACGCTGATCCGGCCGCATTCCTGGCGCAGATCTCGGGTATATCCCACCAATCGTCGGTAGCACACGGTACAGTCGCGCCAGCATAAGTGATGGGCCTTGCGGCTCGTCCGGAATCCGCGAAAGGGAGCGTGCTTGCACGGCGATTCGCTGCTTACCGAGGACGACAAGATGGGGTCGATAACCGAACCGTCAACCAGCCCTGACGTTGCGCAGCTGACGCAACCGGCGGTGTCGCACTCAGCGCCAGGCGGTGCCACGCCATGGACTCCTGGCGCGGCACCGCAGTGGGGTTCGCCTCTCAAGGACCTCCCCCTGCGACGCGCCCCGGTGCGAGAGGCACCGCGACAAAGCGTCCCTACTCGGAAAGCTGCAATCACCCCAGCGAAACCAGCTGGCTCCGGAAGTCTTACCACAGTGCGCACGACTCCCAGGCATAGCGCCGATGGCACTAACGACGGGCCGGTCGAATCCGGCGGGCCCGTCGATGGGGTCGTGAGCAACGTCTTTCATGTCACGAACGGCCTGCGGTACTAATCCCGGCGTGCCGCTCAGGGTCGGCGCAACGCGTTTCCGCGCGCGACTACCTGGAGCCTGGGACTGCCCACCACCGCGATATCTCCGTTGAGGTCAGTACGCAGCACCGAGGCACCTTCCTGCGCCAGCGCGTCAAGCACATGCTGACTGGGATGGCCGTAACGGTTATGCGCTCCGACACTGACAATCGCCACTCTCGGTCGTACCGCGGCAAGAAACTCCTCGGCGTTGTAGCGCGAGCCGTGATGGGGAACCTTCAGCACGTCGGCCCGCAGATCCGTTCTGGTGACCAGCAGGTCCGCCTGAGCATCGAGCTCAACGTCTCCGGTGAGCAGCACCCGACCGGCGGGAGTGCTCGCCCTGAGTACCACCGAGGTGTTGTTCACCGCGGTGCCGTCAGCCTCGACCTGGTGATCCCCGACCGGCGGTGGATCCCGCAGCGGGGCCAGCACATCGAGGCCCAGACCAGGCCAGGACAATCGCTGCCCAGCGGTGAGCGCGACCACCGGCACGTGGGCCACCGCCGCGGCCCGCAAGACCTCAGCCAACGCCCACGGGGGACTCCGTCCAGGGCCCAACGCGACGGCACTGACCACCCGGCCGCGCAGAGCGCCGACCAGCCCACCGATGTGGTCGGCATGCAGGTGGCTGAGGACAACCAGGGCGAGGCGCCGGACGCCGAGACGATCAAGGCAGGCCGATACCGGTCCTGGGTCGGGTCCTGTGTCGACGAGGATCGCCCGACCAGGCTCGGCAGTGGCCAGCACCACCGCATCGCCCTGGCCAACGTCGCAGGCCACCATTGCCCAGCCGGTCGCCGGCCAGCCGGGCGACACGAACCTCGTTGGCACCAGCACAAGCAGGGCGCCCACCAACCCCGCCGCCGCGAGGACTCGTAGCCGGTGCGCTCGCGTTGCAAGCAGCACCACCGCGACGATCAACGCCAGCAGCAGCGCACCAAAGACCCCGTCAGGCCATCGCAACACCCCGTCGGGCACTGCGGCTCCTTGGTGACCGACACCCACAAGCCAGCTCACCGCCGGTCCGGCCAGATGCACTACGACAACAGCGGCACGCGGGTGCAGCACTGCCAGTACCGCGGCGAGTACGCCGAGTACTGTCGCCGGGGCCACCGCCGGAGCCGCCAGCAAGTTCGTCAGTATCGCCACCAGGCTCACCTGACCGGACAGGCCAGCCACCACCGGCGCGGTGATCACATGGGCGGCGGCTGGCACCGCGAGCGCCTCGGCGATCCCCGGTGGCACCCCGTGCCGGCGCAACGCCGCCGACCAGCCAGGGGCCAGCAGCACCAACGCGGCCGTGGCCAGCACGGATAGTGTGAACCCAGGATCGTTGCCGAGCGACGGATCGACCAGCAGCAAGACAAGGACAGCAGCGCACAGCGCTGGAACAGCCGAGCGGCGACGGCCCAGCACCAGTGCCAGCAGCATGACGGCACCCATCACGGCAGCGCGCAGCACGCTCGGCGATGGTCGGCACAGCACCACGAACCCGACCAGGGTCAACCCAGCCAGCATCACCGCCGTCCGTGGTCCCAGCCGGGAAAACCGGGCAAGCCCGAGGACGACCCCGCACAAGATCGCTACGTTGGTGCCGGACACAGCGATCAAATGGGTGAGCCCAGCGAGGCGAAACTCCGCCTCGACCGTGGGCACCATCGCCGACGTGTCGCCCACTACCAGCGCGGGGAGAAGCCCGGCCGGCTCCGGATCGAGTGCCCTGGCCGCGAGCCGCAGCCCGGACCGCATGCGCTCGGCGACTCGTTGGACCGCGGTTGGCGTCGACAAGACTTCCGGCGCACCTCGCGCCCGCAGCACGGCCACCGTCAGGTCGGGTCTGTTGGCAGCAGCGAGCAGGCCACTGGTCCGCACTCGCTGGCCAGGCAGCAGGCCGGTCCAGCCCTGCGCCGGTGCCAGGACAACGACCCGCCCTCCAGTGCGCCACGGCTGCCCAGCCATCGTCGCGGCCTCCAGTTCCGCGTGTACCACTACCTGCTGGACCTGCGGTTGCCGGCCGCCATAGCCAGGGGCGGAGACCGCCCGCGGGTCGTCGCGTAACTGCACCACCAGAGTCGCCGCCGAACCGCGTTGCGCAGCCGCCCGCATCGGATGATGTTGCACCTGCCAGGCCTGCGTACTGACGACGAGTGCCACCGCGGCGGCCACCCCGCCCACCGAGACGACCGCTGCCGAACGACCACACAGTGCGGCCGCGGCGGCCACAAGCAGGCCCGCTGCGCCGAGCGCGGCAGTGACCGACCACCCTAGGTACAGACCTGACAGCACTACTGCCCAGCCGACCAGGGCGGCCGGCACCAGGCGCAGGTCATGCCGTGCCGGCGCAGCGGCGACGGCGTCCGCGGTCATACCCGAACCAGGTTTTTGAGCTGACCGAACTTCGCCTGTCCGATGTCGCTGATCTGGCGGAGCTGATCCACCGACGTGAAGCGGCCGTGCGCGGCGCGCCAGTCCACGATCCGCTGAGCGGTGACCGCGCCGACGCCGGGTAGCCGGTCAAGCTGCTCAACAGTCGCCGCATTCAGATCGATCGATCCGGGCCCGCCGGAGGAACCCGAAGCCGCGCTGCCGGCCGGCTGCCCCGGTGGCGGCGCCACGCCGACCAGCAACTGCTCCCCGTCGGACAGCCGCCGGGCGATGTTCAGCCCCATCAGGTCGGTTCCGGGCAGCGGGCCACCGACCGCGGCCAGCGCGTCAGCTACCCGGGTACCGTCAGGTAACCGGATCAGTCCGGGGCGGCCCACCCGGCCAACCACACTGACCACCACCTCGTGGGCTTCCCCGACCGGTGGTGCCGACGGCAACCTCGCCACGGCCGCGGTGACCAACGGCAACACTGGGGCCGGTTCGGGCACCGGGCGCTCCCGCCATACCCCGACCGCGGCGACTACCGCGGCCAGTGCCGCGACCAATGACAGGGCCAGGGCTCCTGGCCGGCCGGGATCCCACCGGGCGTCGCGCAGCGGCGCGGGCACCCACCGCTGGACCAGTCGGCCCCCCCGAGAGGTGCTGGGTAGGGCGGCGTCATCCTCGGGTGCGCTGGGATGGGACCCGCCCGCTGCTTCGTCGGCGACCGCAGCATGGCCCGGGTCCAGATCACCGGGATCCGCCGGCGAACCCGGAGCAGCCCGCAGACCCACGAGCCGCGCCCGCACACGCTGAGATCCACCGGTGTCTACAACGGGAAGGCTGGGGATGAGGGCCACAGGGCGACGCTAGTGCAGCGCCGCATAAGTCCTTCGGGGGTTCATGCGGCTCTGAGGAGCTTGGCGTCGTAGGTCCAGCGGAAGGG
>QHBZ01000180.1:0-5083 GCA_003244055.1 Pseudonocardiales bacterium
TCGACCAGTTGGGATCAAGCACTACTGTGTCAGCGGCTTCGCCGAACCGGAGCGCCCTCAATGTGATCCAGCACCGCCGGTCGCCGGAGCTCGGCTGGCAGGCGCTCCAGACACCCTCCGTAGCCGCAGGCGTTGTAAGGAAAGTGCGCGTCAAAACGATAGCTCACTTCAAGTAATGCTGAAGATGCGAGGCGATGGCGGACGCGAGACCAGCGGGGACGGCATTGCCGATCTGTTTGGCAATCTCGATCTTGGAACCGCACCAAGAGAACGTTTCAGGGAAGTCTTGAAGCAGGGCCGCCTCAAGATGCGTGATGACACGGTTCACGCGGCGTGTGCGGGCGGGCTCCCACTGTGGGTGAAGGTACCGACCCTTCTCGGGTTTGAAAAACTCCGTCCGGATCGTGAGCGACGGTGCGTCCCAGCGCATCCGTCCCATCACATCGGTAGTGCCGGTCGGCTTGTTTCGCCAGCAGTTCGGCAGCAGCTCGTCGGGCAGGTCGAATCGTCCCCCGCCCGGGGGCACACAGTCGTACCTCATGAGCGACAGTTCGCGCGGTTGACGCCCGAAGTGGAGGTCAAGCCACTTGAACTGGCCGGGCACAGTCTCGCCGAAGAACGTCGCTCGCGCCTCAGGGAGCTCAGTCGTCGTCAGGCGCTCGGGCAACTTGGCGATCCGCTCCCGGACGGTCTTCCATGGCCTCAAATCTCCTTCAGGGGTCTTCGCGTGCGTCGGAGGTGGCAGCGGGATCTGACCGATCCGAGAGCCGATGACGATCGTGCGGAGTCGGCGCTGCGCTACACCGTAGTCCGCAGCAAGCAGCAGGCCGTAAGACAGCTTGTAGCCTTTGATCACGCCGTGGTCGACTTCGTTCAGCAACAGTTGGAACTGAGAGCTTTGCATGAACCGGTCGACGTTTTCAATCACGAACGCCTGAGGATGCGCGTGCTGCACGACGCGTAGATACTGCTTCCACAGCTGGTTTCTGGGATCGTCTACGTCACGGCTGCCGAGATTAGAGAAGCCCTGACAAGGCGGCCCGCCGATGACCACGTCGGCTTCGGGGATGGCGCTGTCCGGGAGCTCGGCGATGTCTCCCCAGAAGGTGTGGTCCTCGCCGAAGTTCGCTGCGTAGGTCGCCGCCGCGTGCAGGTTCCACTCCACGGACAGGACTGGCTTGAAGCCGCGAGGGACGAAGCCAGCGGTCATGCCGCCGCAGCCTGCGAACAAGTCGATCATCGTCAGCGGCCTGGGCACGAACGTCATGCTATGCAACCCCACCGACAGTGACCGAACGGCGCGCCGTCTATAGGCTCCACGTGTGGCAACGGACTCGTGGGCGTCCTCCCCCGGCGCCCGGGCGAGCATGCAATCCAACCGGAGTCGCGATACCAAACCCGAGCTGGCCCTGCGCTCCGCCGCGCACGCCCTGGGACTCCGTTACCGGGTGTCGGCGCGACCACTGCCCCACGTCAGGCGCACCGCGGACATGGTCTTCAGCTCAGCGCGAGTCGCTGTGTTCATGGACGGTTGCTTCTGGCACGGCTGCCCTGAGCACCACACCATGGCAGCGACGAACGCGACTTTCTGGGCGGAGAAGGTCCTCGCCAACCGGGCACGGGATCGCGACACCGACTGCAAGCTGGCCGACGCGGGTTGGACCAGTATCCGGGTGTGGGAGCACGAGGACCTCCGCCTGGCGGCTGCCAGGATCCGCAAGATCGTGAACGAGCGGCGACCCACGGCCAGGCGTGGCGATGGGGAGTCCACGCGAATGTAAGGTGCGCTGAGACGCTGGTACAACGCGATCGTCATAGATGCGTTCCTCACCAGCTAGCGATCGTCTCCACCAGGGCGTCGTAGCTCAGCAAACGTTTCTGCCCAATGCATTCGTCCCATGCTTCGGCCTGCTCGTCATTGCCGTCGGCGTCAATTGCCGCCGCCAGTGCCTCCAGCGCGATGTGGTATACGGCGTCGACTTCGCCGGTGCCTCGAGCAATTGACGCAAGGCGTGACGGTAACGGCTCCGCCGTTACCGTCACGAGATGGGGTTGACGACCCCTGCGGTGCCTGATCATCTGATTGAACTCGTGGCGGATATTCTGGACGCGGTCACTGCGAATAGTCCATTTACATGATATCGCGGCATGGAGAAAAGGTTTCTTGCCAAGAATCGAAGGGTTCTCTAGCCCGATCGCGACGTCCGGCTTGATGAGGTAATCTCTGCCGATCGTGATGCGCAAGTCAGGGTTAGCGCTGACCAATCGGTCGAGTTCGCTGAGATGCTCGTACTGTGCAAAAGAGGTAATTATTTGGCCTCGTCGAACACTCCAGCAACGTTCTGGTGCACGCCGGGGAAGCGCGACAGCAAGATCTTCTGTGACAAACTGCTCAAGCGGTCCACCCGGGTGTTGAGGGACATCGGACAAAATTCCACGAGCTGTACCTAGGTTATCGAGCATGCTCCCGGCGAGACGCATCGATTCGGCGCTGGCGACGTCTGCGCAGTTGGGTACATGCGCCCAACCTAGTATGTTCTTCGGTTTACCATCACTCTTCGGACTGTTCTTCCAACCGAGTAGTCGAGTCGCGAACGTGGCACTCACGATCTGGCTCCCGGGGGTTCACGGACCATTCTCTGGGCTCGCTGCACTGCCAGACCATACTCATATCGCTGACCCCACCGTACGGCGCGGTCAGCGGGGCTGGTCAGCTTGATCCGAACCCACGTTCGGTTCCAGATGACTCGACCACCAGCGTCACCTACTTACTGCAGCCGGTCTCGTAGCCTGGTGCAAGCTGCTCCACCCGATTGCGAGGAGGCGGTGTGCCACATATCGAGGCGGTGTTCTTCGACGTCGGGGAGACGATCGTCGACGAAACCAGGGAGTACGGCACGTGGGCCGACTGGTTGGACGTGCCGCGACACACGTTCTCCGCGGTCTTCGGCGCAGTGATCGCCCGGGGCGGTGACTACCGGGAGACATTCCAGTACTTCCGTCCGGGCTTTGACTTGGCGGCCGAGCGAGAGCGCCGTGGGGCGGCCGGCCAACCCGAAACCGTCACCGAGGAGGATCTCTATCCCGACGCGCGGCCGTGCTTGGGTGAGCTTGCACAGATGGGACTGCGAGTCGGGTTGGCCGGTAACCAGACCGCTCGGGCAGAAGAGATCTTGAAGTCGCTCGACCTGCCAGTGGACGTCATCGGCACTTCCGACGGCTGGGGGGTGGAGAAACCCTCGCCCTCGTTCTTCGCGCGGATGATCGAAGAGGCTGGCTGCCCAGCGGAGTCAGTCCTCTACGTCGGGGACCGGTTGGACAACGACATCCGGCCAGCACAGGACGCTGGCATGAGCACTGCGTTGATCCGTCGGGGGCCGTGGGGCTTCATCCGTGACGACCACACCGTGAGCAGCCGGTGCCTGTTCCGCCTGATTGGCCTCGCCGACCTGCCGCGCCTGATCCGGGGCGATAACCCCGGCAGCTAACAAACGGCAGCGGGCAAGGCCCGTATCCGTTCCTCCAGCAACCGCGCCTGCGGGGTGCCTTCCAGCGCACGCCGCACCGCAGGAATCCTCCCGTAGGCAGTACCGTAAGGCTCAAGTTTCAGCTGGTCGAACGCCTGCGCTGCGAAGTCCATCCCGTGCTCGGCGTCGGTGACGGCATGCGCAGCCGCGAGGTCGAGCAAGACGACTGATCGCTGCCTGCCTGCACGGTCGTCGAGTTGGTCGAGCGCCCGGTGCAGGCTTATCACCGCGTCGGCCGGTCGACCGGCGACGAGCTCGCTGTAGCCGAGGAAGCCGGCCAGGCGAGCCGGGTCGAAGAAGTCGAGCCACTCGGGGTCCTCGCCACGGGTGGACAGCGAGTCCTCCGCCTGCCGTGCGTGCCGCACAGTCTGCGCAGGCGTACCCGTACGTGCGCTCACCTCCGAGTAGCACGCAATGCAGCCACGCGCGCAACAGCGGTCCCCCTGCGTAGCGGGCATGCCCAGCCGCGGCATCGAGCAACGGCGCGGCTGCCGCACCGTTCCCGGCGAAGCCCGGCACGAAGCTCCAGTGGGCGTACACGGCAGCGGCCAACGCGTGATCACCGGACTCTCGCACGGCCGTCGTAGCGATCTCGAAACACCTCTCGGCGAGCGCGATCTGACGTAGATCGAAGAACGCCAGTCGCGCGGCAAGCAGCGCTGATTGCGTCACGGAACCGGAAAGGCTGGCCCTGATGTCGCCCGCACCGTCTCGGAGAAGATGCATACCAAGCTGAATGCGTCCCAACGCGGCGGGCAGCCACGTGCTACCCGGCGACGTCCAGTACAGCTCACGTTGCCGAGCGGTGATTGTGATGTACGAATGGACAACCCGAGAGTCGACCCGATGGCCCCGGCCTGCTGCGAGTGCAAGCGGCGCAATCACCTCTGCAGTGACCTCCAGTGGTGCCAGACCAGGCAGCACGCTGGTCGCGATCAACGCACGGAGAAACCGCTGGCGAGTGAATCCGCCCTCAGGCATCTCACCGAGCATGCTTAACAGTCTGTCGAGCACGTCAAGGGTTTCGGGAGGGGTGGGCCGTGCGGCGAGCTCGTCGGAGGTGAGCAGGCCCAGCTGACTCACCGGCTTCCCCAGCACCGTCACGAGGTGCTTGCGGAAGCGCGGGTCGGGCCACCGTTCGCCGTTTTCCCACCTGCGAACGGTATTTCCGGTCAGCCCCGTGTCCGTCTCACTTGCCTCCTAGGGTTGGTAATCCGCCGAGGCACCGTCCGCTTGTAGCCTTGAGGTCGCCAAGCCTGGCGTGTGCCGCGGGGACGGGGGTCGATGCGTGACCGAGTCGCCGTCTGAGGACTGGGGGCAGTGGCGTCGGCAGCTCAGCCCCACGGATTACGACGAACGCTGGCGGCGCATGGCAGCCACCGGCGGGAATCCCCATGGTGAAGCGGACTTCGTGTCCTCCTACGGTCCTCGATCGGTGCTGGACGGCGGATGTGGAACGGGCCGCGTGGCCATCGAGTTGGCTCGACGCGGGGTGGACGTCGTCGGCACGGACCTCGATCCGGACATGATCGGCTTGGCGCGCGCGAAGGCGCCCG